>CAMDEL010000038.1 GCA_945896765.1 Singulisphaera sp. GP187 | reverse complement strand
TTTCATAAGGGCACATTCCCTTGGCGCATTGTACGGGATACTCTGCTCCCACTATGAAACTTGGAGTTATGTCAGCGCTCTTTTCAGGGCGACCTCTTGAAGAAGTTGTTCGGGTCTGCGCAGAGAACGGTCTTGCTGCGATTGAACTGCCTGTGGGTGCATATCCTGGCAAGCCATTCTTTGAGCCGTCAAAAGTGTTGGCCGACCGCCGATCACAAGATCGAATCAAATCGCTCTTGAAAGATCACGGTTTAGAACTCTCCGGACTTGCCGTTCATGGAAATCCAGTTCATCCTGATCGTGCGATCGCAAAGATTCATCACGACGCATATGTCACGGCAGTGAAGCTGGCTCCCAAGTTAGGCACTGACATCGTGATCACTTTTTCTGGTTGCCCTGGTGGAGCGAAGGGCGACAAGACTCCAAACTGGGTGACGTGTCCGTGGCCCACGGACTTTCGCGAAACTTTGAAATATCAATGGGACGAGGTGCTTGTTCCATATTGGGCATCGCAAGCAAAGCTTTGTCGAACGCACGGAGTTCGAACAGCGTGGGAAGGGCATCCTGGATTTTGCGCATATAACCCGGTGACAATTATTGAACTTTCACAGCGCGCAATGGCGGCATCGGGAATCAAAGGCAAGCCGATTCTTGGTGCGAATCTCGATCCGTCACATTTCTTTTGGCAGGGGATCGACCCGATTCTTTCAGCACAAATGCTCGGAGAAGCAGGCATTTTGTTCTATGTGCATGCGAAGGACACCGAACTCGATCGACACGAAGGACCACGCAATGGATATCTCGACGCGCGGCCATATTCCGCATTGAATAGTCGTTCTTGGAATTTCCGAACATGTGGCGATGGTCACGGTCACGAGTTCTGGAAGCCATTTGTGTCGATGCTTCGACGGCAGGGTTATGACCACGTGCTTTCGATCGAACATGAAGATGCGCTGCTTAGTGTCGATGAAGGATTTCGCAGAGCAGTTCGATTTCTCAAAGAAGCGATTATCGAGGAACCGCCGGCGAAGCCCTGGTGGACATAAAGCTGGTGGAGAGACAACCAGTGCAGATCAGTTTCTGAAAACCGATTATTTTTCAGGAAGCGGTGTGATCTCAATGTCTTTTGATCGACTGACCACGACTGTCCAAGTGACAACAGTTCCTTCGTTTCCAGATGGTGTCGGAGGAATCGAAAGATCCCAGCGCAAAATTCCCTGAGGAAATTGGGTCGCGATGTAATCCGCATCTCTGGAAAGTAGCAAACTGCTTGCGGAGAGATTGACTTCAATCTTGTCACTGCGACTGATGGGGCGCCGATCAAACAACTCCATATCGATCGATCGACCTGTTCCGTTGGAGATCGTTACGCGATAATCGCTGACAGTATCAAGCCCTCCGCCGAAGAGACCAGATTGTCGATCTTCTTTCTTGATCAATTCTCGACGTGCAGTAACCGCAGGATCTGCCCCGAAGAAAACAGCAAATTCTTGCTTGGGCGCAGCACCCACGAACTGAGTTGCTCCTACATAGTCGGCACCCACGAAAACAGAGGCGCGACCAGGCAGCAGTTGGAATGGACTTGCGTTGGACAGCGTGCCTCGAAGAAAGACTCCTTCGGATGCGATTGGTTGAGTTTGGAAGACAAACTTTGTTGGCGCATCAAATGATGCGATGCGAGCGCGCCGTCGGACTTGGTCATCGCTTGGCGCATCAAACGGCAATGCGATTGTGTACGTCACGCTCGGTCCCGACCCACCAACAACAGCGTCTTCGCTTAACTTTTCTGCTGCTGACTTTCGCTTTCTCAAAAATCCAGCAGAAGCGTCTTTCATCTCCAGTGTTTGCGCAGTCTCAGCTGCTGGAGCGGCCGAAACATCCATAGAGTATGCCACCACACTTTCACTCACTTGAACGTACGGCGCGCGTACATCAACAATCCACGGTGTGACGGATGTTGGGCTTGCCGCACGAGAAGGTCGTGCGGTCGAAAGTGAAAGGCGCACACCTTTCCAATCTTCGCCGGAATTTTGGATGACGAGTGCGTCAAATTCAATGCCGATGGCATTTCGATCAGGCGATGCGCGAATGGAATAGACAGGTTCCCAGCGAGCATCAGTCACGAGATATGACAATCGCACTGGCACTTCGCCTTCGGTGGTCATCGCCAATAAGACTTCGGCAGACTGAGTAGTCTTCGCTCGACCTCCAAGCGCATTTCGACGATTCTGGGCAGAAACAAGGTCTTTTCGAAGCATCTCTGCTCGCTCAGTCGCGACGCGGATGACACCGCCAATTCGTGTGCGCTGAGTTGCCATCCATGCAAGTTGTCCATCGAGGCTTGCAAGGTCAAGCTTCGTGGTACCGCCATCTTTGGTTGCATCTGTTGCCGCTCGCACGCCAACTGATTCGACAACTTTCAATTCGCTTTGTGCTCCGGTCAATGTGTCAGTTGTAGTTGCGATCTCTTGGTTGATCTTTCGAATTTCGGCATCCAGAACGGTTGCGTCTGGTGTCGAAGCAGCCTCTGGCGTAGCACGCTCTGAAAAATCGACCGAGAGAATTCTGCCTGAGCCACACTTTGCTTCAAGCGTTTCAGGTTGAATTGACGCAGGGAGATCTTCAAAGCGAAGTCTCCAAAGACCAGCGGTCAGCGTTGTTGTTGCAACTCTGGTGATTGCAGCACGCCCCTGATAGAGCACAACCGATTCGATCTTGGTTTTAAGCAATCGTTCTTCGGGAACATTTGGGTCAATTTGCGAAGCATCCCCTTGGCAGTTCGCATTTGTTTCGAAAGCGAGACAGCAAAGTGCAAGAGCAAGTAATTCGATTTTCATGTTTCTTTCTCCGATTATGTTTCAATCTCGAGCAGTGCCGCTCGAATTCCAGCACGTTCAAGCAATGCTGCGATTCGTGCAGCATGTTGAAGCTTGCTTCCTTGAACTTCTTGAATAAGGCCGCGCATTTCCAGCTCTTTTTGCAGATATCTCAGCGCAGTTTCTGCAACGGCAGATGGTTCCATCGATGCAAAGAAATCGATTCCTTCCCGATAAACGATTCGGCTTGCCACGCCTTTGGCGACCACCCATTCTAAATATGCGGTTGGCAATTCAGCAAAGATGCGGTCTCCAACTGTCTTGGAGAGTTCGCGAGGCATGTGATTGAGAACGACTTCGCGAAAGATTTCTCGATTGTTGGCAGCCCAACTCGCGACGGCAGGTTGAATCGCGTTCGCGCTTGCGTTGATCGCCAAAGAAAGTTTCGTCGATAATTCTGGAAGTGGAATAGATGGATGTCTGCGTCCCTCGCCAAGCAAGATGATTGCTTCTTGGCGAGCTGCTTCACGCAATTTCTCCAAGACCTGCCCGACGAACGTGGGCTTGATCTTCAAGAACTGTTCTTCGTTCAACAGCATGCTGGATGCAATCTCGAAACTCGAACACATCACGCCGCATTTGTTTGCACTCGAATCTTTGATGATCAGTGTTCCAGCCTTCGCAAGCGAAATGCGAGCGTCTGGCGTGAGAAACAGATTCGCTCCTTCAACGATCAGCGGGCTTGAAGGCTTGCCGTTTGGCTGCAAAAATTCACGCCAATTTCTTTCGTTGATTGTCGCAGGTCGTCCACCTCCTGGAATAAACGCATCACAAACCAACCGATTATGCAGCGAATTTCTCAGTTGAACGCCTTCTGGAGTATCGGCTTTGACCACGCGCCCTTTTGCGGAAAGAGATTTTGGATTGAAATGGGAAATCGCCAAGCCCGCAACAAAGAGTCGTTCAAGTTCTGCATGATCGAGTCCTTGCGGATCTTCTCCAACTCCGCTGCCGTCCGCAACACCGACGATGCATGCGTTGGCACCATAGTCACGGTGAAGAATGCGCATCATGTTGCCCGCAACATCGCCATCGGGACCACCAGTGATCTTGACCGTGAAGCGCTGCTTTGTGGGATCGATTCCTTGTGACAAAAGCGCAATACGCAGAAACACATTCACCCCTTCGCTGGTGACGCCATATTCCTTGTGATTGATTCCGCCATTTGGTTTGGAACTCATGAACGCATTGGCAAGTGGATACTTTCGTGCTGCTGCATGCGCCACAATCCAGTCGATGTGCATTGGGGTGATGTTTTCATCTGGCCCCAAGAAAATAAATTCTTCACGCCCCAAGTGATCAACGATTCGAGATCGCGTCACAGGCTCTGGGGTGATGAGATCAAGAATTCCATCCACGAAAGCTTTCACGCAGCGATTCGTTTCTGCGGGTGGTTCGAGCACGATCGCCGCTTTCGCGCCGCCTTCTGGAATGTCCTTGTTTTTAAGCTGTTGTGCGAACGCAAGGCCATAGACCTCATCGAAGAGTCGCTCAGATTCGCGGTCAAAGAGCACTGCATTTGCAGGCTTCACGACACGAAGTCCACCGCGTGCAATTTCTTTGAAGCGGACATGAAATCCGTGAAAGCCTCGGCCATAGACAAAGAAGACGCCGAATGGCAATTCGGGTCGAGTCGGACCGACGAGCAGCGCAGGGTCAAGCCGCACAGAAAAGGAGAATCGATCTGCAACAAAGAAGTTGGTGCGGAGCACTGCTTGCACGGCGCGCAGGAATGCGGAAAAAATTTCGCGCGCATCATCCGAGTCGCTGATTGCATCAATCGTGGTTCGAAGTGCTGCAGCGCGCGCGTTGAATTCGGCGTCGGCAAGTGGTTTCGTTGGATCGAAGCGCGAAGTGAAAAGTTCCAGTATCGGCAAAGTGATTGCAGCGCGCGATTCCATCGTCGATGTGACTCGGTCTCGGCTGAACGCTAAAGCGTCAGTTGGCACGAGCATCTGCCGAACAAGATCAGCGAAGGCGGAAATCAATTCGCCTTGGGGAAGTGTGAACTCTGGGCGCCTTCCAATCAATTCGACCACTCGGAAATCGAGCCACTTCAAACGCATAATCTCGCTGTGAAGAGGTGCCCAACGTGGGTCTTTCACGTCAATTCTGGTGTGATCCGCCCAATGCGCTATGAATCCCACGAATGTGACTGATCCGTATGGCGCATCCTGCACGATGTCCAAATGTGCACGTGTGATGCTGGCATTGTGTCGCATCAGAATTCGCGCGGCGCGTTCAAGCATTGTCCGAGTTCGTGCGTTCGAAACTGCAATCGTGATTCGACTTGTGGTTGGATCATCTTCTGATTCGAGAGAGACGATTGGTTTATCCGTGCCCGAAATCTGTCGGAAGAGTTCGAAGTGGCGGCACATGCGCAAGGGGGTCAGCGTCGTTAAATAGCGAGCCGAACTTCCAATCAGAAACTTGCGAAGTGCATCCGCTTGCAGGCTTGGGTGATGCGATCGCGAAAATTCAATTGTGGTTTCAATCGCAGCATTCTGCGCGGTATTTGATTTGTCGTATGGTTCTTGTTCACCGAACTCGAAAGTATCGATGACAAGTTCGCCATCCTTTGAAGAGTGAATCTTCGCCGCTCGAAGTGAGGAATCCATTGGAAGGTCGCGGACGATGTCTGCAAGAACTCCAGCTCGATTGCCACTGCGGATTGCAGTGATCGAATGGCCATCTGGGCTTTTCAATGTGACATCGATCGGCCGCCCAGAAGTTTTCGCAGCCAAGATCGATCGAAGGTGCACGCGCTGTGCTTCAGGAGAGGTGTCCTGGAAGTACATCTTTGGCATATTGTCGAGAAACCACGGCACAACCACGCAAGCAGTGGCATGAAATTCTGCTGAGAGTTGGTCCAGCAGTCCTTCAGTTTGGGGGCTGGGCTGGGTAGCGTCATTTGATCGAACGGTGGTCATCACGTAAAAGTACCCTTTCTGCTCAAATCACGGTGAGCAATACAGACGAATGACCACAATCATTATTGGAAACTTCGATGGCGTCCATATCGGACATCAAGGGCTGATTCGCCGTGCACGTGATCTCTCGCCGACAAGCGAGGTGGTCGCTGTGACCTTTGATTCCCACCCAGCCTTACAGACGCGCGGAGAAGCCCCTCCAAGGCTTACGACAAATCAAGATCGCGAGCGTTTGCTCATCGATTCTGGGGTCAGTCGAGTGGAATGTTTACAGACCACACCAGACTTGCTCGCGCTTGATCCAGATGCGTTCGTCGAATTTCTGCAATCACGAATTGATTTCTCCGCAGTCGTTGAAGGCGCAGATTTTCGATTTGGATGTCGAAGAAGTGGCGATGTGAAAACGCTGGGCGAGATTGGTCTTCGAAGAAATTTTAAAACGATCGTTGCTGATAATGTCGATGTTGCCCTGCGCGATGGACAAATCGTCTCTGCACGAAGTTCGATGGTGCGTTGGCTCTTGGCAAACGGGCGCGTCGCAGATGCCCAGCGTGTGCTCGGCCGTTCCTATTCTGTCACTGGAATTGTTGTGCTTGGTCAACAGCGAGGTCGCCAATTGGGATATCCCACTGCGAATTTTGCACAATTGACTTCTGTTCTCCCCAGTGACGGGGTCTATTCAGTTGGCGTCGAAGATGCACAAGGTCGTCAATGGCGCGGCGCGGCAAGCATTGGATCGAACCCGACATTTGGCGAGTATCCACGTACTCTTGAAGTTCATGTTCTCGACATGCCAAAAAATACGGATCTCTATGGGCAAAGTATGCGGATCACTTTTCACGAATGGTTGCGTGGCATGATGCGATTTGATTCTGTCGATGTGCTCGTCTCACAGATCGCACGTGATTGCGCACAGGTGGTCGCATGAGCACCTATCTCTCGACAACAGATTTACCCTCAATTGCTCGGCGTTTGCAGGCTGCTTCGCATATTGCGGTTGTCAGTCACGCCAAGCCTGATGGAGATGCAGCTGGATCAATTCTCGCCATCACACGCGCACTGCGTTCGATGGGCAAGCGAGTCGATGGAATTTTTACCGGAGTGGTGGATCCAAACATTCACGCCCTTGCCGTACCGGGCGAAATTCAATTGGCGACGGTTTCGCCGCCAGATCCGGCAATCGACCTTGTCGTGCTTGTTGATACTGGAGCGTGGAGTCAGGTTGAACCGCTTGATGGTTGGCTCAAATCGATGGCAGGTCGAATTGTCGGGCTTGATCATCATGCGCGCGGCGACGACATCGCATCAGACCGAGTTGTTGATTGCTCGATGGCATCGGCCTCGCAGTTGGTGGTCCGATTGATTGATGAACTTGGCGTGCCGCTCATCGCCGCAGGGGCGAGCGCAAAGTTTTCGATTGCAGAAGCAATCTTTGTTGGACTGGCAACTGATACTGGTTGGTTCCGTTTTCAAAGTGCAGATGCCGCGGTCTTTGCCCTCGCATCTCGTTTGCTTTCACACGGCGTGGACAAGATGGCTCTGTATCAATTGCTCGACGAGAATGGACGGCCAGTTCGTCTGGCTGCAATGGCCCGAGCACTTTCATCTTTGACATTTCATCTCAATGGTCGTGCGACGGTGATGGCTCTTTCTCACGATGACTTCGCACAAACAGGCGCAAATTCCGATGATGTTGGTGGGCTTGTGAATGTTCCGTTGACAATTGGCTCGGTGGCGATGTCGGTCGTCTTGACTGAAACGCACGCTGGAATTACAAAGGCAAGTTTTCGCAGCAAGCCGACTCCATCAGGTGCTCCAAGCGTGAATGTCAGTGAATTTGCAGCGCAATTTGGAGGCGGGGGACATGCTCAGGCAGCTGGTGCGAAATTGATGTTGCCTCTGGCAGATGCGCGCCGTACAGTTGAATTGGCGATCGGTTCTCTTACTGGAGTTTAAACATGCTTTCATTCACTTCTCGCAATTCCATCGGTTTCCTTCATGCTTTCATTTGTACGAGCACCATTTTTTCTTTCATCGCTTGCACTGGCTGCGATAAAATGTGTTGTCAGGATTCCGCGCAGGAGTCCGCGCAGAATGCTGTTGGGATTCCAGCCAAAGCAGTCACGCCGATTTCTTTGACGGCAACAACTTTATATTTGGATGTGCAGGGGATGCACTGCGATGGTTGTGTCAAGGCGATCGATGCAGAAGCAAGGTCGATCGATGGCGTCAGTGACGCGCAAGTTTCACTCGAAAAACATTCGGCTCAAATAAAAATTTCCAGCCCTGAACTTGCCGCAAAGGTGGAGTCTGCGATTCGATCGCTTGGTTACACCGTCACGGTTGTTGCCGCACCGAACTAAATCGGCATTCTCAGACTTTGATTGTGTTTTTCATAGCAGAACCAGTCAATCTTGGGAAAATTCTCAGCGCCGCTGGCAGCAAAGTCACTGCGCAAATGAGGCAGGAAAAGCTGCCGATAAACATAATTAAACCCAGGCTTTGAAGTCCGCGATGTGATGCAAAAAGCAATGTTCCAAAACCGACGGCAGTGGTCACCGCGCTGAGAATGACTGCGCGCATTGTCCATCCAAACGTATGCGAATTTCCCTGCTCGCGTGCTCGGTGCATGACATGCACGCAACTATCGATACCGAATCCAAGCAGCATCGGAACACTGAAGAAGTTCGCAAGGTTCAGCGAGACCCCAAGTAATCCGAGCAGTCCGAAGGTCCAACTCATGCCGATAAATAGGCATGCCATGCATGTCGCTGTTGATACGACAGATCGCAAATCGAGCCAGACGAGGAGCGTGATTGCAAGAACAGACCAAGTGGACATCAGTATGAACGCATCTCTCATGTCGACGATCGACTCGAAGACTGTCATCGGCGCTCCAGTCGCATCGGGGTCGATCGTGCGAAGTGTTTTCACAAATGATTCAAGCGGTGCGAATTCCCAGAGATCTATTTTTGGAAAAATCGACACAAGTAATCCTCCTTCCGGTGAGACAAATCGAGCACGCACGGCAAGCGGCAGACTCTCTCTCAATCCCAAATTTGCCCCCACTCCCATTTGTTTCAGTGCATTTCCAGTGTGCGCAACCATCGCTTGGGCTTGCGACTGTGCGACCACGCGCAGCTGAGGATCGTTCAACTTTTGCTCAAGTTGGGTGAGTGCTTCTGCGATTTTTCGTAGAGGTGCAAGTTCTTCAGGCTTTGCTTGGAGTGAAGCAAGCGCGAGCATTTGCCCCAATCGCTTGCGAACACTCTCAACAAAAGCGCCAGTCAGTTCTTGTTGTTGGACAGAATTCGCTTTCAAAGAACCTCCAACAGCCGCTGCTGTGCTGGGCAAAAGCGCTGTTGCCAATTCTGCGCGAAGTTTGATTCTCTCCCCACTGTCGGGCTGAACCAAATCCAGCACGCTGCGAACTTCGGCAACAAGCGGTTGCGCATGAGCGCGCTCCACTGTGCTTGTGACCTGTGCTTCAGTTCTGCAAATCACAGCGCCGAACCATGATGCACTCAATGAGTCTTCGAGAATTCGGTGTTCCCATTGGATAGATTCCAATCCATCTGCCTGCAGTTTTAGCAGGTTGCTTTCGAATCTCATCAGTGGAATCAAAGAGCAAAGAGCGATCGTCGCAATTCCACAGCCCATGAGAATTCGCGATGACCTTTTCCGCGATGGGCTTGATGGCTGTACATCTGCAGGCAGTGAAATGACACTTTCAGAAACGCCGCGATCCTTCGCACGTTTCTCACGCCAGCCGTCCACCAGAATTATGAGCGCCGGCAGCACAATCGTCATCATCAATGCACAGATAACAAGTCCACTTCCAGCAATAATGCCAAGTTCCCGCAAGCCTCCAAATTCTGTACCAAGAGCAATGAAGAACACTGCTGCGCTGGTGAGTGCGCCCACCCACGTGGGAATCGTGTTGGTCTCCATCCCCGAACGCATTGCTTGAAAAGTACCAAGTTTGTAGCGAAACTCTGTGTAACGCGCAATTGTGTGAATTCCATAATCCACTCCAGCGCTGACCAGAACCAACATAAAGACGAGGCTGAGCAAATTCAATCGACCGACGAGCAGCGTGGCGGTGCCGTATGTGCACGCAAAGGTCATTGCAAGAACGACGCATGCCAGAATTGGACGCACGAGACTTCCAAATGTCCACATTGTGAAGATCACCACAAGAATTGTTGCGATGAGCGTTCCGCGTGTCATGTCTTGATTGGTTGTCAGCAGTTCGTCCGCTTGCAGAACAGGCTTTCCAGTCAGCCCAATATCGACTGCAGGCGAATGGGATTGCACTTGGGAAATGACGCCACGTATCTTTGCTAAGACGGGTTCGATGGTTCCCAGCCCAGAGAAATCTTTCTGCGGGAGAATCTCAATGAAAAACATATTCCCACTGGACGAAACCAGGTATTCACTCTTGCGTCCGTGGGCGAATGCAAATCCATCGTCTGGTTGTGCAGAGACGGCACTCATTAAGAACGCTGCTCCAGCACCGATTCGTTGACGCTCTTCAACACTCATCGAAAGACCGTTGCTCATGAGACTTTGTAAGCGTTCATCGGCGGCGCTGAGCACCGTGACTGCATTTGCAGATGACTCCGCAGTGGCGAGCAGCGGCTGAAATCCATCCGATGCGGTAAGAAGCGATTTTAACTCTGCTGTACTCATCGCACGTGGCGCGAGTCGCCACTGTTCATCTCCATCGATGCGCGCATAGACCCCTGGAAGGTCCGCAAGAGATTCAAGTCCCAACTTCAGTTCATCCACAGCGGCCTTTGCGGCTGCGGGATTTCCTTTCGCATCGACAGCGACATAGAGATATTC
>CAMDEL010000037.1 GCA_945896765.1 Singulisphaera sp. GP187 | reverse complement strand
GTGCGGTTGTGGGAATAAAACTCGACATCATCAGCCCAGGATTTGCGTTTGCGAATTCCAGCCGTATCGATCGCGATAAAAATTCGACCATCAGATTCGAACCGAACATCAACAGAGTCGCGGGTCGTTCCTGCGATTTCGCTGACGATGACGCGCGGTGCGCCAGCGAGTGCATTGACAAGACTGCTCTTGCCTGCGTTGCGTCGTCCGACGATTGCGACTTTCATTTCTGGCGATGCTGGCGGCTCATCGGGTCGCGATCCCAGTCGCGTCCACAGTGCTTCCATCAAATGTCGAATTCCAGAACCCGCCTTTGTTGAGACAGACAACGTATCGCCAAAGCCAAGTTTCGCCGCATCAAGTGCGTGAACTTCCCAAGAAGGTCCATCCACTTTATTGGCGACTTGAATCACTCGATCTGTGTTTCCCGTGCGTCGCAAAAGTTGAGCGATTTTTTCGTCGAGAGCCGTGATCCCAGATTGCGCATCAATGGTGAAAAGCACAATGGTTGCACCTTCAACTGCCGCAAAAATTTGCGCTTCGATATCGGGAGCAAGCGCAGACAAATCTTCGCCAGCATCGTCGAATCTTTTTCCTTCGGCCACATAGATTCCGAAGCCACCTGTGTCGCAAACCTCGGCGACGCGAGGCAATGCATCTGCTTCATCGGTGTCGTTTGGTGGATTGATAGTGATAATGGTCGAAATCCGATCGCGAGTCACACCAGGCGTTGGGTCGACAATGGATATGCGTTCGCCAGCAAGCCGATTGAACAGACTGGACTTGCCCACATTGGGGCGACCGACGATAGCGATGACTGGCAACATTGGAGAATTGGATCATAGTCGTTCGTCGACATTTCACCCAATGCGATGTGGGTTCACTCTTGAACGCGCATGACGAATCCAAATTTCTTACAAAGTGGTTTTTGCTCGCGGCGCATGAGTGTGACGGCTCGTTTCGCTCCCATTCGTGATCGAGATTCATAGTGCAGCAGTGTCAGCCAATACGTTTCAAAGATGGTTGACTCGAGCCAAGGGACTTCGCGCGAAAATCCGCTGACGCAAAGCGCTTTTGTACGCTTCATAAATTTCGTCAGTCGCGCTGTCGGAATTTTCAGAAAGCGACATCCCGAAAAATGCAAGATGCGGCCTCGACATCGACCCGCAAGCATTTCTTCCAAATCATCAAGCGAGATGCGTTCAAGTGGAACGCGCATATCGCCAGGCAGAAGTTCGCCAGGACGAGAATGAATTGCAAACCAAAGCAAATCGAATCGGCGGTAGCGCGCTTGAAATGATCGGCGCAGATAGAACTCGATTTCGGCACGAGTCACAACATCCCGAAGGACATATGGAATCCGTGCATCGCTGCTTTCCATCAAGTCGAGTGCAGGGCGCATGGACATTGGACGCACCAATCCAAACCAATCAGCTTCGAGGCAAAACACGCCATGTGACTTCGGCATGGCGCGAGTGTAATTCATGAACGAATACGGCGCAGTACGAAAATGATTTATGGCAACAAGAGAGAACGACCAGTCATTGCATTGGGAGCGGGCATTCCCATCATGTCGAGCATCGTGGGAGCAATATCAGCAAGTCTTCCATCCGTACTCAGTGATCGTCCTCGAAAGGCATCGCCGACAACCATCAGCGGCACGTCATAATTTGTATGTGCGGTGTGCGGTGCGCCGGTGATTGGGTCTTTCATCTGTTCGACATTGCCATGATCTGCAGTGATGACAAGAGAACCACCGCGCGCCAAGACTGCATCAACGATCATGCCAACGCAAGCATCCACAACCTCGACTGCTTGAATTGCCGCAGGCAAACTTCCCGTATGTCCAACCATGTCGCAATTTGCAAAGTTGACAATGAGCACATCTTCGCAGTCTGGCGCAGCAATTCTGGCTAAAACAGCATCACGTACGCCTGCCGCACTCATCTCTGGCTTCAGGTCGTATGTCGCAACATCGCGCGGACTTGGAATGATCGTGCGAGTCTCACCCACGAATGGTTCTTCTCGATAGTCATTGAAAAAAAATGTGACATGCGGAAACTTTTCAGTTTCGGCGCAGCGAAATTGTCGAATCGAATGATCGGCAAGCCACGAACCAAAAATATCTTTCATCGGCGCGGGTCGTTGGAAAATCACATGAACAGGCAAGCCTCGTTCGTATTCCGCCATCGTGCAGAAAAATAAATCCTTTGGAATTGCTCCTCGATCGAATCCACCATTTGCAAGCGTGCGAAATACGCTCTCTGAAAAGAGAAATGTCTTCACGATCTCTCGAGGCCGATCGCCACGGAAATTGAAAAAGATCACACTATCGCCATCGCGGATTGCTCCGTCAACTCCAGAGATTCGAGTTGCGGGAACAAATTCGTCGCTGATCTGACTTGCCGCAACTGGATGGGCATAGTGTTGTTCCACTGCATTCGCTGCGCTGTCGCAACATCGCGCACTCCTTCCAAGCAAACATTCCCACGCTTGTGCGACACGATCCCAACGATGATCTCGGTCCATCGCAAAGAATCGACCAATGACGGAGGCAATTCGTCCGCCATTTTTCTTGAGCGCGGTTTCGAGCGTTGCAATAAATCCAAGCGCTGATTTCGGTGGACAATCTCTGCCGTCAGTAAAGACATGCACAAAGAGTCGCTCCTTGGGAAAATCGCACTCTCGCGCTAATTCCAATAGTGCAATGAGGTGCGAAAGATCGCTGTGAACTTGTCCATCACTGACCAACCCCATCAAGTGAACGCTCCGACCATTTTCCTTACTCCGCTTGAATGCGTCGCGCATGGTCGTGTTGGATGCGAAGCGGCCGTCGCGAATGGCGCGCGAGATTCGCATAAGTTCCTGATCGACAATTCTTCCTGCTCCAATATTTTGATGGCCGACTTCGGAATTTCCCATCACCGGCCCGCTCGAATCGGTCGGCAATCCGACATCCTCGCCGCTTGTCCGAATCAGAACCGTTGGGAATTCACGGGTCAATCGGTCATCGACTGGCGTTTTCGCCAAGAGCAGCGCATTAAACCCGTCGTGTGAAGGATGCGGATTTCGCCCCCAGCCATCCCGCACTATCAGAACGCATGGGGTATTTGAAATGGACGATTTCACGGTATGCAGAATAGATCATTCACAAGCAGGGTGGAATTCCTTGTCGCACTTCGTTGAGCAGTCGGATACTCTTGGGAAATTGGAGGTTCGGCAATGCAGGACGCGATCGCCAGAGTAGAAACTATGGACGGAACACTCAAAGAACGATACGACGAGGTCAAGCGACGAATTGCAGCAGCTGCTATTCGAAGTGGCCGCAAGCCAGAGCAGATCATGCTTGTTGTTGTTTCAAAGTCGGGGACAATTGAGCAAATTCGAGAATTGATTTCGTTCGGTCAGCAGGACTTTGGAGAAAATCGTGTTCAGCAGTTGATCCAGCGCGTTGCGCAGATCGATGAACACTTGGTGCGATTGCGAGAATTGCGAGGCCAAGCGCCAGAGGTTCGATGGCACATGATCGGCACGATTCAACGCAACAAGGTTCGTAAGGCAGTTGAGTTGTCTCGATTGATTCAGTCCGTAGATAGTTTGCGCTTGGCAGAGGAAATTCATGTTCAAGCAGCACGGCGTGAACAGCCCATCGACATTTTGTTGGAAGTAAATGTTTCTGGCGAAATTTCAAAGCATGGAATTACTGGCGCTGCAGTTCGACATGTTGTGCAACAGTTGGACACGATGGTCAACATTCGTGTGAGAGGCTTGATGTGTATGGCCCCACTCGTTGGCGGAACATCTGTAGCGCGCGAAACATTCGATCGTGGATTCGAACTGTTCACTGATGTTCGGCAGAGTGGCCAAGGCGGTAAAACGTTTGATTTACTTTCGATGGGAATGTCTGGTGACTTTGAAGAAGCAATCCTTGCTGGAGCAAACATTGTTCGAGTCGGTTCTGCGATCTTTGGTGCAAGTGAATCCGAGGCCTCATCAGAATCTGACACGGAGACTGAGATCGCATGATTCCGTCGCAGATTGAAATTGATGAGCACACTCGGCGAATTTGCGCGAGACTAGAATCCGCGACTATGCAGGATGCTTCGACATGGACATCACTTCTTCCTGGGCGATTCATCGTCTTTGACGGCCCAGATGGCAGCGGAAAGAGCACGCAGTTTCAAGCGGTAGCGAAAGTTGCACAAGCTGCAGGAGTTGAAACCGTTGAAGTGCGAGAACCAGGCGGTACGCCCATCGGCGAAAAGATTCGCGCTGTGCTGCTTGATCCTGCAAATTCCGAAATGGTGACTCGCTGCGAGATGCTCCTTTATATGGCAAGCCGCGCACAGTTGATGGAAGAACGAATTCTTCCTGCACTTGCTCGTGGCGCATTCGTCTTAGCGGATCGATTCATCTCGTCGACGCTTGCATATCAAGGAAGTGCTGGCGGCTTGGCGCGTCAAGACATTCTTTCTGTTGGCGATATCGCAATCGGTGGACGATGGCCTGACCTTGTTGTGGTTTTCGATGTTGATTGGAAGACCGCACAATCTCGAATGTCTCGGGCGCTTGATCGAATAGAGCAGAAAGACGCGGACTATCACCGACGCGTTCGCGAGGGATATTTAGAGCAGGCGCGTTCTCAACCTGAGAAATATCTGGTGGTTGATTCAACAGCGCAGCCGGAAGCAGTCTTTGCTGCGTTGACTGCGGGGATCACCGATCGACTCAGTCGATGAACTCAATCGATGATCAGAAGCTGATTTTCCCTCAATTTTAATAATCAAATCGAATTTGGGACCGCAACGCCCATTCGTTTGGCGACGAGTGCGCAGATCGTGTCAGTCGCACGGGCAAGGTCGTCGTTGACAACAAAGTCGTCGTATGTTTTTCCAATGCGCGCGCGCGCGATTTCTTTTGTGCTTGCAGCGAATCGTCGCTGAATCGCCGCTTCATCTTCTCGCCCGCGCAGTCGAAGTCGATGAAGTAACTCTTCTTCTGAAGGTGCAAGCACAAAGACGCCATACATCTGCGGATATTTTGCACGAACAATTTCTGCACCTTGCACATCGATATCCAATATGGCCAGACGACCATTCTTCAGCGCAGCCTCGATTGGTTCGCGTGGCGATCCATACCAAGAGCGACTGAAGACTTGCGCATATTCAAGAAAGCGTTCCTCATTAATCATGTTCTGAAATTCAGATTCGGTAATGAATTGATAGTCGCGACCATCCACTTCGCCAGGACCAGCTTGACGCGTTGTCGCTGAAACACTAAAGACGCCATCAAAGCGTCGAAGGAGTTCGTGGACGATGGATGTTTTTCCAACGCCTGATGGTCCACTGAGAACTAAAAGTAATCCATTCAATGACAATCCAGAAGTTTGTTCCTTCGACATGTTTGAAGTGTAAAGAGTTTGGTGACAGCGCTTTCGACGTGGGGTGAAGAAAAATCAGAAATCACATGTAAGAAAATCCGTCGATCATTCCTTCTATGCATGCATAGGCGGCGGTTTCGGACACGAAGTCCGTGAGAAAGTGGGGTATCTATGTCTCGAGATGAAGTTCGGCGGGATCGTCTGAGTCAATTTGTCGATCTTGCGCGTATTTATCGCAGGTGGACGAGAATCCAAACGGCTCAAGCGCTTGGGCGCGAGCCATCGAAAGTGGTTCCAGAAAGCGGAAATCCAAAGCTCGATTTAGTTGTGGGACTCGCGGAAGCGCTTGATTGGGATGTGGGCGATGTTGCGGAAGGTATTTGGCGCGACGAAGCCGAGGCCTATGGAGAAATCGAAACGATGGCTGAACGCGGATTCGCAATTCTCGATCGTGAAGCAATTGAAGCACATCGTGCAGGCGAATATCGTCGCATGACAGAATTGTCGCGCGCTTTATTTCTTGCCGCGCATACTGGAAGTGAACGTGCAACTGCGGCAAATCGTCTTGCGGGAGCGTACGACGGGCTTGGGCGATACACGAAAGCTCTCGCAGCTTTGCAACGCGGTCTCGCAGAACCAGGAGTCCCTTCACATGTTCGGATGATGCTTGAAGTCAATCTTGCCAACGCGCACTATGCGCTTTGGCATCTTGTCGAAGCTTGTTCTGTTGCAAATTCCCTTGTCGAGCGATTTCAATCTCGCCCAGCGGAAACCCGCAGCGAGCGGGTTGTTGAAGCGTTTGGGCATTATGTTCGAGGACAATCTCAGCGCCGATTGATCGAAACCGATCCACTCAGTGGAAATTCACATGCGCAGCGCGCTCGAGAAGATTTACAGATTGCCCTGACGTCATATTCAGCTCTTGCAAAGGAGTTCGATGATGCGTCGTATGCAGGTATTGCAAATACTTGCACAGGCGCGATTTTCGAATGCGATGCTGCGCTTGGAGTGATGGATCCCCTTCGTGCGGCAGAAGCACTCTCTGCAGGATTGGATCAAGTTATCGATGTTGTGAATTATCCTCCAGGCGATTGGTTGGAGAGTTATGGTTGGTGGGCGATCTTCGGTTGTAATGTTGTTCTACGCGGATTGAGTGGGCCAGAAATGCACCGACACATGGCGGTGTTTTCTAACAAGACAGCAGAAATCGCAGAGCGCATGGAAAATTGGTCGATGCGAGAACGTGCGTTCACATTCGAGCACTTGCGTCGACAAAGGATGAACGAATCACTGGGCTATGCAACCGAATGGTTGCTGGACGATGACGATGTTCGAACCGTGACTGGCACGATGGGTCGCTTCCCATCATTTCGCGAAACAGGATGGCGAATCCTCGAGAGCGCTCGCTCTTTGCACACAGCCTGAAAGGCAGAAAGGAAAACCATATGAAATTCCCCCACAAATTTGCACGGTCGTTCATTCGCATATCAATGAAACGGCTTTCATTTTCGTTTCTTACTTTTTCTTTGATCGCAGTTGGAGCACTCTGCTTCCAGACGAATAGCGCATTTTGCATACCGCCTGGCTGGTCACTTCGTGCGCAGGCATACCCGCAAGCATTTGCCACATTTATGGACGACCACTTTGGACGCGCGTGGATGCATACCGTCCAAGAGCGAGTTGTTCGACGTATGTACACAGTTTGGTGTGAGAAAAACTGCGTGAAGTCCACAGAGAAGAAAGATCGATAAAGGTTCATCGCACTGATTCATCATTGCTGTGACGTGTCACCGCCAATGCCGTCACAGTATCAAGCACTCTCCGTATGAACGATTTCATACGGGGAGTGCTGCTTTCATTTCTGCACGCTAGGTTTCGCGAGTCCACTTATCTCGGGCAGGTTTTCAGAGTCTCAACCGTGAATCACGCGGCCTTCGGTCGCAAGCGCCGCTTCGTGAATCGCCTCGTGCATTGTCGGATGCGCATGCACAGTCGAAATGATGTCCTCTGCAGTTGCTTCGAGGCGTTTCGCCAAGCCCATTTCGCCAATCAGTTCGCTTGCGTCTTCGCCGAAGATATGAGCTCCGAGAATTTCTCCGTATGGTTCGCTGGTGATGATCTTGACAAGTCCATCGGTTGCGCCAACGGCGATTGCTTTACCGTGCGCCTTCAGCGGATACTTCCCAACTTTATATTTCAAGCCCTTCGCCTTTGCTTCGCGCTCGGTCATACCGATCGATGCAACTTGTGGATTGCAATATGTGCATCCTGGGATCGAAGAATAATCCACGCCGAGAGTGTGATGTCCCTTCATGCGTTCGACACATGCAACGGCTTCTTCGCTGGCAACATGCGCAAGCCAAGGCGGTCCGATGACATCACCAATTGCATAGACGCCAGGAACGCTCGTTTGATATGAAGGTTCAGGCTTGTCTTGATAATCCGTCCAGATATGGCCTTTCGCAGGACCTGAATCACAAATGCGAACGCCAAGCGAAGGATCGAACAAACCGTCATAGCGCGCGCCAACACCAACAGCAACAAGAACGACTTCGACTTCCAAAGTGTCCGTCTTCTTTTCGTCTTTCATTTCATACAAAGTGACTTTCGCACCCTTTGCATTCTTGTCGATCGCCTTGACGCTCGATCCAATTCGAAATGTGATTCCTTGTGCGGCAAATGTTTTCATCGCGGCTGCGGAAATGTCATCATCTTCAATCGGCAGTATGCGATCCTGCATTTCGACGACTGTGACCTTCGTTCCAAATGCGTTATAGAAATATGCGAACTCCATTCCGATTGCGCCGGATCCAATGATCAACATCGAAGCCGGTCGCGTTGGAAGATTCATTGCTTCATAACTTGAAATGATCGTCTTGCCGTCACATGGCGCGAATGGAAGTTGTTTTGGTGCAGCGCCAGTTGCAAGCATGACACGATCTGCTGTCATGATTTGCGCATCACCTTCACTTGCACCTTTGTAATACGTTCCGTTGGCTTTGCGCACTTCAACTTTGCAAGGTCCCGCAGCCGTCTTGCCTGCAGTGATCTTTGCATGTCCGACAACATGATCGATCTTGTTCTTCTTAAGGAGGAATGCAATACCTGTATTCAATTGACCAGTGATGCCACGACTTCGACCGATGACTTTTTCCCAATTGACTTTGACATGCTCGGGTTTGATTTCAATTCCCCAAGTTTCACCGTGGCGAATCGCTTCCATATAAAGCTCCGCATTATGCAGCAGCGCCTTCGTTGGAATGCAACCCCAGTTCAAACAAACGCCACCAAGTTTGTCGCGTTCAATGCAACAAACTTTCATGCCCATTTGCGCTGCGCGAATCGCGCCCACATAACCGCCAGGTCCGCTTCCAATCACGATGAGGTCATAATGCTTTATATCTGCCATAAGGAGGGTGATTCTAGCGATCTATCGTGAGAGGTTTGCTAGTATCTCTTCCCCTCAATAACATGCGGGAAAACCTATGCGAACTGCACTCATCAGCGATATCCACTCGAATCTCTCTGCGCTCGAAACAGTGCTGGCTGATATCGACAGTCGAGGCGTTGATCGCATTCTTTCACTCGGCGACATCGTTGGATATGGTCCCGATCCGAAGGAATGCGTCGATTTGGTTGCCAAGCGCTGCGAGTGGAGTTTGATGGGCAATCATGATTTTGGCGTTTTGTATGAGCCAACGAATTTCAATGCGTCTGCTGAAGCGGCGGCATATTGGACGCGTCGACAATTAGAGCCACCGAAGGCCGAAGATGGCGAGGCAGGCGCTGAGTATGACGTTGCGGAAGCTGTGCGCCGATGGGATTTTCTTGGCCAGCTTCGGGTCCGTGTTGTTTTTGGTCCGTTTCTTTGCGTGCATGGTTCGCCGCGCCGACCAATCAATGAATACATCTTTCCCGAGGATCCACTGAATAGCACGAAGAAGATTAAGGATATTTTTGCGCGCATCAAACCGTCGCGCGTTTGTCTTGTTGGGCACACACATGTTCCAGGTGTCTTCACGGACGATCCAGACTTTCTTCCAGCAGCTGAGATGACTGATGGCATTTACAAATTTTCAGCGCAGGATTCTGTCATCGTGAATCCTGGTTCGGTTGGTCAGCCTCGCGACCTCGATCCGCGTGCTTCGTATGCAATCTTGGAAACTGGCGAAAATTTCGAACCACAATCTGTGCAGTTCATTCGCTTGGAATATGACATCGAACGAACGGTCGAAAAGATCAAGGCAATCGACGATTTGAACGATTGGCTCGGCGAACGACTTCTCCAAGGCCGTTGAGAATCAAGAAAGAGAAACGAATAAAAATGAATAAGGGAACTCGAAAATTACTTCTGACGCTGTTGGTCATCTCATTCGCTGCAAGCATCGTGACGATTGTCATGACAGGGAAGGGAGCCGCAAAATCGAAACAAGCTACGGATTCGCCGACGGCCAGCCCCACAACTCCTGCAAGCGCAGAGGTTGCAACGAATGCAGCAGCTTCGACTGCGCCCGCTACTGCAACCCCTGTCTCTGCGTCTACTGCAGTGATCCCACCGAATGCGCCAACTGCGACAGTTTCTCCAGCAGTGACAACAACAAAGTTGAAGGCTCGTCCATCTGGCGCTGCAATTTCGACTGCGGCAAGTGTTGGCTCGCTCGATCCAGCCAACAATCGCTTCACGATTGATTTCTCGACATCTGGTGCAGGAATTAGCAAAATAGTTTTTAGCGAATTCTGGGTGAATGCAGCTGATCGCACAGCCGCGATTCGAAACGCATCTGCAATCGCATCTGGCGCAAACACAATTCCACCCTTGCCGGATGTAAGCAACCGATATTTTCTTGCGCCAGTAGGAACGCTCGCGAGTTTCACCGTACCAATGTTGGCTGCGCATTCGATTCAGGTCGATGGCCAATCAACTTCGCTCTTTGGTGCTGTCTGGTCTCAGCAATCTCCTGGAAGTTTCGAAACACTGCTTGTTGATGATTCGGGAACGCCAGTGTTGAAAGTTCGGCGCGAGTTTTCGCTTCAAGTCAAGCAGGGGGATGGATACGACATCACACTTTCGCAGACCGTCGAGAATCTTTCTTCCGCCACGCACACGATCAGCATTGTGCAATACGGTCCTGGAGATCTGACGCAGGTTGCGAATGAGATGATGGATATTCGTCGTCTTCAGTTTGGATATTTGATGAGCGAACGGCGCGATCCAGCGCAGACTTCTGTGATCACCCACGATTCGATGCTCGAGCGCGCTGAAGTTGTAAAAAATGTCACCGC
>CAMDEL010000036.1 GCA_945896765.1 Singulisphaera sp. GP187 | reverse complement strand
GCGATCCGCAAAGACAGCACTCAGAATCGCATGCGTGCATGGCGGCTCGATTGCGCGGTGCGGCATGGACTTCAAATTTGCCACGACCAAATGCGTTCGTTGATCGCGCGCATCTTGTGCTGGCGCGACAGTGGCAGCGTTTGCACTCCACATAAAACTTGAACTGCAACATTGCGCCAGCAGATGCGGCTTGTTGGCGTGTGCATCGGCGAGAATATTTGCATCGTCGCCAGTGAATCCATGTTGCCGCAATATCCAAATGGCTGGTCGCTCTTGAGGCGGAAGAAAACATTGCGTCACACCAAGCGCCGCAACCGCCTCCATTTTCGCAATGCCTTGCAGTGCCGCAGCCTTTGGGTTTGAAATGCGCCCCGCATTATTCTGGCTTGCCATATTTCCCGCAGCAAGTCCAGCGTAATTGTGGGTCATTCCAACAAGGCCATCAAAGTTGGCTTCTGCTGTAGTGGGTGTTCCAGTTTGATTCGCAGCGGTCACGCCACATACGGTATGCGATCGCATAGATGATTTGTTACGCTTCGCAATCACTCACAAGAATTGCAAGTTTCATAATCAAAGGAATAAATACGATGAAGTTCGTTTTCAAAATCACTGGAAGTCTTCTCCTCCTCGCGCTCTGCGGATGCGCGCATCCAGCGGTCAGCTCTTTGATCGTGAATGCTTCGATTTCTTCTTTGGGCCAAGGTGCAGATTCGGTCACAGTCAATATTGAATTGCACAGCGCAGATGGATCGTTGCTCTCTGCGCCCAAAGTGGTGGCGGTCATTGGGCAGTTGGCCACTGTCAAGGTCGAAGATGGCGCAAAGAGTATGGATTTCGCCGTTCAATCAAAGCGCATAAATGGCATGGTCATTGTCGAGACAGTTGCACGAGATGCACAGGGCGAAATTGTTGCCAGCACAGTGACAGAAATCAAACAATAAGGATTTGCACTATGAATTCAAACACGATTGCATGTGATGCGCATGATTGGCTGCGATGGATGACTGGGCGCACACTCGATGCTGCCGCAACAATTCCCGACGCAGATTTCCGCCGAGAGTTTCCAATTGGAATGGGATCTGTGCATGCAACCATCGTGCATCTCGTTGGAGCTGAGCGAATTTGGATTGGTGTGCTTGAGGGCGATGCGACAGTGACAATGCCTCCGACGAGCGAACTGCCAGATATCGCATCGATTCGCGCTGAGTTTGCGAAGGTTCGTGCGCGCTGGGATGGATATCTCGCACGGCTGACATCCGCAGAGTGCGATCGAGTCGTGGTTCGCGTTCGAGATGGAATCGAATATCGTCAAAGAGCCATCGATTCAATCATGCAAGTGCCAACACACGCGCTTTATCACAATGCGCAGATTTCTTTCATGTTTCGTAGCATGGGGCATACGCTTCCAGATTCCAGTTGGATTCTGTGGGGGCGTGAACGGATTTCCAAGGCATCGTAAGAGCGGCAATTCACTGAAGGATTTTTTCAATGAGCAAATTGATCACCAAGAAACGAATTGCAGTCGTGACTTTTTGTCTTTTTGTGCTCTTGACCTTTGCAATCACAATTGCTTTTAGCACTGTCAATCCTGTCTCTAATGTTCGAAGTAAGGCCGCAGCGGCAAGTGATCCAGTCAGAGTCCGGACCTTTGCCAATGAAGAAGCTCTGTCATATGGCCTGAGAGAAGTTGTAAGTGACTTGACTATCCAATCTGCTCAAGCGGACATTTCCCAACCGTGGGTAAATACAGATCGCGTGCTTTCTATTGAGACGGATTCATTTCACGCTGGCATTCCCATAGTCGTTCACGATTCCAAGCATAATGATCCACGTTCGGTTGAGCCGCTATGGGATTCTCTTGCTGCAGTTCAGGCAGATGAAAAAAATGCCACCCCCTTTGGAGGGACTAAAGAAAAAGGTCCCCAAAAACAGGAGAAGAAATCTAGTTGTATCTGTAGTTTGCTGGGAATCCGTTGGGACTGATTTTCAAGATCCGCAAAGTCCCCAATTGGTGAGCAGCAAAGTAAAATCGCTTCCGTCAACCGAATTATCGCCGTTGAAATCTGCAGCGCAGTCTGTGCAACTTCCCCAAGCACTCAGGAATACGCTCAGATCAGAACCGTCGATGCAGCCATCACCTGTTAGGTCGAATGTGTTTGATATCGCGAATCGAAAAACGCCTTGCGTGTTGGTCGCGGCAACAAGCATTCCCTGATGAATCTCAAGATCAAAGATTGTGAGATCAGTTAATCCTGTATTGATTCTTGTCCAGTAATCGCCATTGTCGACAGAGTAAAAGACGCCTCCACCGAATGAACCTGCAACAATCATTCGATCATCATGCGCAAACCCTCTGTAACTGCCGGAGGTCAAGCCGCCACCAAGCAATGTCCAACTCGCACCGAGATTGGTCGATCGGTAGACCCCGGTTCCAATTTGCCCGCCGGCGAAAAGTGATGTGCCTTTCGCCTCGATTGCTCGGATGTTCGTCGATGCGAGACCGGTGTTGACAGCGGTCCAAGTCGTTCCCCAATTCGTACTCTTGTAGACGCCAGAGCCGTTCGTTCCGACGAATACAGTCGAATCCACTGCCGTCACGCACCTGACATCAACTCCCACCATCCCCGCAGCGGCCCAATTGTCGCCTTGGTTGTCCGAACGAAAAACACCAGACGGTCCAACAACAAAGAGGTGTGATTGAACGTGGGTGATGCCGCTTGTAAGCGTATTCGTCATACCTGCGCTCTTAGAAATCCACGTCGCACCATTATTGGCGCTGCGAAAGACACCCTGGCTTGTGCATGTGTAAATGTACGAGGCGTCGGTGGCGAATCCTCTTGTTGGTCCTACTGAATCGTTGCCCGAGTTGGAACTGGTGAAACTTATTGCGCTCGTGTCTGATCTGTAGGCGCCAGTTGCGCCACCTGCAAACACATAATTCTCTCGTGAGATCAGCGACTGCATATTCAGCGACGCCGTACTTGTCGATTGATGCCACTGAGCGAATGCAGTATTGGTCACTGCAAGGGCGGCAACGATGATCGGTGATGTGTAATGTTTCAGCATGGGGAATTGTTTACTTCTGTTTCAATGTGTCACGTAAAGCGCAGCGCAACTGCACACGTTGACCAGCCCAAGGATTCCTCGGACAGCGAATCTGGCGGAATCAATAAAGATCCAAATCCCAAAAGATCTAAATCCCAAAAGATCCAAATCCCAAAAGATCCAAATCCCAGTCTCATTGGTCAGTTATTGCTAGTGAAATGGCTCTGAAACGCTGAAAGCTCAATCCAGCCCAGGAGCAAATCCACGGCGCATCGTGTTCTCGCATACCGCGCGAGGCTCGACGAATTGCAAGAGATATTGCGCGCCGCCGGCCTTGCTGCCCACGCCGCTCATCCCAAAACCGCCGAAGGGTTGTCGACCGACAAGTGCGCCAGTGATCGAGCGATTCAGATAGAGATTGCCCACGCGGAATTCGCGTCGGGCTTTTTCTAAGTGCGATGGTCGACGGCTGAAAACTCCGCCAGTCAATTTATATTGTGTCGCATTGGCGACTCGCAGCGCTTCGTCGAAATCTTTGACATGAATCACAGCAAGAACTGGGCCGAAGATTTCTTCGTTGGCGAGTCGATGCTCTGGGCGAATACCAGAAATGATTGTTGGTCCAACGAAAGGTTTGCCAACCCGGCTCTCCAGTCCATCGGGCACTTTCAACTGGATTTCCATGCGACCTTCCTTCGATCCGATCTCGATGTATTCACGAATCTTTTTCGCAGCATCGTTGTCGATCACGGGACCAACATCAGTTCCAGGAAGCATGGGATCGCCGACGGTCAGTGTCCGCGTCGCTTCGACAAGTCGATGCAGAAAAGCATCGTGTGCATTTCCCACGACGATCACTCGACTGCACGCAGAACATTTCTGTCCAGAGAATCCAAATGCAGATTGGCGCACGCCAAGAACCGCTTCGTCCAAATCTGCGCTTTCATCGATAATGATCGCATTTTTGCCGCCCATTTCGCAGACCACTTTCTTGACGCACTCCTGATTCGCAAGCGTTCGACCCGATGCTTCAACAATGTCCAGTCCAACACCTTTCGATCCTGTGAATGCGATGAGTGCAATGCGAGGATCGCGTACGAGCGCTGCGCCCACAGTTTCGCCAGGACCTGGCAAGAATGCGAGCGCATCTTTTGGCGCACCCGCGGCCCAGAGAATTTCGCACATCACCTTTGCAATGGCAGGGGTCTGTTCGGCAGGCTTTACGATGACAGTGTTTCCAGTGACAAGCGCAGCGACGGTCATACCGCAACAAATGGCAAGTGGAAAATTCCATGGACTGATGACAGCAGCGACACCGCGCGGTTGAAACCATTCTTCGTTCAATTCGCCTGTGAACAAACCAAGTCGGCGGGGGTCGAACAATTGAGCAACTTCTCGAGCGTAATACTCGCAGAAATCGATTGCCTCGCAGATATCGCCATCAGCCTCCCGCCACGTTTTGCCCGCTTCACGAATGATGATTCCGCAGAGTTCGTCACGCCGGGCGCGCATCGCTGCTGCAGCACGCACTAGCACAGCAGCGCGTTCGAGAAATGGCGTATCGCGCCACGCTGGAAAAGCACGGTGCAGTCGATCGACTGTCGCATTGGCCGTTTGCGCAGTGCCATCATTGGCGATGTTTGCAACGGTTGCTCGAGAGATTGCATTTGCAAATGCTTCTCGTTGCGCACCATCTGAAAAATCGCGAAGACTTTCGGTGAAAAATGGTCTGCCATCTGCAATGTTTGGATGGCTTCGCCCGAGCGCATGTCTTTCAGCTGCATGATCAAGCCTCTTTCGCCCATTATCCGATCCAGATCCAGAGCCAGTTGCTCGATGTGGAGATGCAACCAGAATCGCAGAGTCCGCGCCTTCTGCAAATCCAGATCGCAACCAACTTTCATTGCTCGTGTTCTCCAGAAGTCTGCGCACGAGATATGCCATTCCCGGAATCATTTCGCCGACGGGCAGGTATTCACGAAGTCGCAAACCACGGGCAATCGTTGCAGACTTCATTGCATCGCCCATGCCATGAAGCATTTGCAATTCGATGGCGTTCATCGGAAGTCCAGCCTTCTCGACCATCGCAAGAGCAGCACCGATCGATCGTGCGTTGTGCGATCCAAGTGCGAGTTTCACACCACCCACGCCCGCGCGCTGAGGAGTGGATCGAATGAATCGACTTGCCATCCGTTCGAAGCACGCGTCCGTATCTCGCTTCACTGCCCAAACGGGTGAAGTCCATCCCAATTGTTCCGACTGAATCGTTTGCGAATCCCAGTACGCACCTTTGACCAATCGAACGGTGACGACGCGTCCAGTTTTCTTGGACCAATCGATGATTCGTTGCGCGTCATCCTCGCCACTGCGAAGATAAGATTGCATCGCTATTCCTGCTGAAAATGGCACTTTTTCGCAGCATCGCATGAAGAGTTCAAGCGTCAGGTCTTTGAGCGAATACTGTTCCATATCGAAATTCACAAAGACGCCATTCTTCTGCGCCGCAATAAGAATCGGTGTGAGTGCATCGACCAATCCATTGAGTGACCCAGCGAAATCGATTGGATCTGTTCGTGCAAAGAGGGATGAAATCTTGATCGAGACATTGGTGCGTGGAATCGCGCCAAGATGATCGCTCTCAAGTCGCGCATTTGGCTTCCATGTCGCAACTTCGCCAGGAAGATTCGCAATGAGATCAAGATATTTATCGCGGTACATCTGCGCTTCGGAATCACTCAGGCAGGCTTCGCCGAGAAGATCGACGCTGAACGCCAAATTGTCAGACCAAAGTTTTTTCAATGTTGGAAGTGCGCTCTTCGCATCGCGACCTGCAATAAATTTGCTCGCCATCGATTCGATTTGGCCGGCCATTGTCTTAGCGACTAAACCCTTCGCAAGCCCACCTGCGCGAAGTCCCATGTCCAGTCCTGGCGGAAGATTCAATCCAGGTTTGGACATGAAGTCGACCAAGTGTTCATAGATTGCGTCCGAAGTTCGAAGCGCTGGAAAGCAATCGACGAAGTGAAAGAGTTGGACTTTGAATTCCGGATCTTTCATGGACCACGCCATCAATTTGTCCGACCAGAATGCGGCGCTCATCACGCCAGCTCGATCATCACGTGCAGCGTTCAAAATGGACAGCGCATGGACTTGCGTTTCGTGCTCTAACTTGGGATCGCCATCAACAGGTGTTGGTGGAGTGTCCACTGTTTCAACGACGGGTTGCGCTGGCGCAGGCGTTCGTAAGGATGCGGATATCGACGCTTTTTTTTGTGCGGCGGATGACTTCGATCGAGTGAACAAACCCATAGAGGTCATTGAGTATAGGAATGAGAGCACGATCTCGGTGCGAGACGAATTCGTCGGTCGAATCTGCGTGTCTCTTTTATGAACCTTTGTCTAGAAAAGGGATAAATCAGCTTTATTTTCTGCGCAAACCGACGGCAGATCGACCCACGACTGCAAGTGCTTTTTCGTAACTATCTATGCAGCGCTTCGCCGCACCATCCCAAGTGATTCCGCGCACTTCAAACAATCCGCGATCGCGAAGTTCCGCACGAAGCGGGGGATGCCGCAGTACTGCGACGATCTTGTTTGCCATATCGTCGACATCCCAGAAGTTGACTTTCAAAGCATGCGTCAAAACTTCAGATACGCCAGAGTTTTTACTGATGATTACTGGAACTCGATGGCCCATTGCTTCGAGGGGAGCGATACCAAATGGTTCGGAAACGCTTGGCATGACATAGAGATCTGCGAGCGAGAAAACTCGCTGAATATCTTTGCCGCGTAAAAAGCCGGTGAATGTCATGCGACTTCCAATCCCTAGTTCCGCGGCCATCTCGATCATTGCTGTTGCTTGATCGCCTGATCCTGCCACAACGAAGCGCACATTTTGTTCAACTTCGAGAACTCTCTTCGCCGCGCGTACGAAATATTCGGGTCCCTTTTGCATCGTGATTCGCCCAAAATAGAGCACGATTCGCTCGGAACGCTCGATGCGCTTGATGCCATATGTCGAAGGCTCGATATCAACTCCGTTATAAACAACATCGATCTTGTCAGGAGAGATGCCGTAACGGTTCACAAGCAGATTTCGAGTCAGCATGCTGACAGCAAGGACGCGGACTGCGGCGTGCATTCCTCGACGTTCAATGTTGTATACGGCTTGGTTGACATGTTCGCCTGAACGATCAAATTCTGTTGCATGAACATGCACAACAAGTGGTCGCCCAGTCAATCGTGCAAGTGCGATACCTGCGGGATAGGTCAGCCAGTCATGCGCGTGAATGATGTCGAAAGGCAAATGTTGCGCAGCACGAACGCAGAAGTGCGCGTATCGCTCGGCTGCAAGAATCAGGTCGCCGTCGTATCCACCGATAGTTTCTGGCGTTGGACTGTGATTATTCGACCCGCCTCGTCCTGCTTCAGGAAGGGCGCGTTCAATCACGAGATCAGCAATTGATACTCCATCCAATTCCCCGCTTAATTTTCTGTGAGTGACTGTCTGGACAATGTGCTCAAATTGTTCATCGGTGAGCGTTTGAAGCTCTTCGCCCATGTCATCTATCCCGCCGATTTCTTTGAGCGCATCACGCGGCGTCGTGATCAATCGACCGCGCGCAGAACCAGATGCATAAGAACTCTGCGCCATCATTGGCAAATCAAGAATCTTGATCCGCTCTGGTGTCCCACGTTGCAAAGATTCGGTTCGGACTTTCTGGATGCTGGCAATTCGCGTCGATTCCAAAATCTCCGCCAAATCAGTGGATTCTGTGATCATTCCTTCTGGAGGAGCAACCCACGCCGAGACCTCTGCTACTTCACTTGCAGGCGAAAGCAATCGAACGTGCGAAGAGTGGGATCTAGAAATTGCGCGTGGAAGCGCAAAGGTGATATCGCATCCAGCCGAAGTCAGCCCACGAGTCAAACCATGGCATGCAGTTCCCAATCCGCCGGTGATGAATGGTGGGAATTCCCAGCCAAGCATCAGAACTCGTGGAGGTGTCATTCCTCGCTCTCCGCGCCAGACATATCTCCAAGTTGTCGAAACATCGACTCGAAGGCAAAGAGAAATAATTGTGCTCTTTGCAAGTCATCGGCAAGATCAGCGCCGAATGGAACTGTGCATTCAAAAACATATCGCTTCGATTCGTCCCGAAAATGTCGAATCTTAGGAGGAGCCTCCAAGCAATCAAGATCAACCAGTTCTTCGCGGAGCAAATCTTCCATCGAGTCTCGCGACTCAACGAGTTGCGATTCGATTGATTCGCTCAGCCAACGATCAGCAGTCCCAAGCGAAAGGCGCCAACCATCTGAAGCGGCTTCAATGCGGTACTGCGCCTTCGCTGCAGAGTCTTTCGCTTCGCATTCCAAACGTTCCCCAGTAAGCGCAACAGATGCGAAGATCGACGTTTTTTGGGCGTGATCATGGAGCGAGCGAAGAGTCTGTTGTGATTGGGTCGAAGTCATAATGTTGTGGGGGGGCGATAGTACGTCAGAAACCGTTAGGATTGTGTGATGGCTGAAACATGGACGGTTCGGCGGTTGCGCAAGGTGACCCACAAGTCATTGACTCGAGAGCGATCGAAATCTATGCAGAGCGTTGGGGGTCGAGCAGAAATTCAATCAAGAATCACAGATCAAACGCAAGATTTCGCTGGTTGTATATGCAAGGAGTCCTTTGCCCTGATAGAGATTATTCGGGCAATCTGAACACTTGCGGCTCGACATTCGAGTTGAAAATCTTGTCCAGCCTAGTCAACAATTCACGGGCAAAGGGCGGTAATTGATTTTACGCGAAACATCCGTTTGATTCGGTAGGGGCATAGGGTCAAAAATGACTCATTTGTAAAATAAACCATTTTTTTGACAACACTTCTTTGACAACACCTGAAAGCGAGATACTCTCTATATTATGATAAAAAAATTCCGCGGAAATCCATCTATTTTTATGATCGCAGCAACTCTATTTGTCGCAACACCGTTGCGTCCAGCGTGGAGTCAACAATGCCAAACATCTGATTTGAACGTTCGAACGCAAACTCTAGGCCTTGCAGATGCAGCGTTATTTAATGGTGGCTATGAATTTACATGTGGTATTTGCATTCAAGGCAACACATTAGTAACCCACTCATCATATGGTTTAGGGGCTCATATTTATGAATCTGGTCCAATGGGCTGGGAACTTACGCAGACATTGCCACCTCCAGTTCTAATTGGTGCCGGTTATGGGCGGTCTATCAAATTAGATGGTGATCTATTGGTCATTGAGCAACCAGATGCATTTCATACTTTAGATAATGGATCAGGGGTCGTTCATCCGTTTCTTAAAACGACGAAAGGATTTGTACCTCTGGATATTGTTTATCCTCCTGGATTGAGGAGTCGCTGGAGTGTTCGTTGTGCAATGGATTTAGACGAAGGCTGGCTCATCGTTGGAGAACCTGTTGTGGCGGATCAGATTTCGCATATCGATATCTTCAGATACAACTCTTTCACTCAGAAATTTGATTTCAAGCAGACTTTTGAAGGACCTCCAGATACGGGGCAAGGCCTCCATGTTTCTCAAGGGTGGGCAACTTGGCAAAGAATTACAGCCAAAAATCCGCGCTGTTTACGTCGAAACACAAATAATATTTGGGAATGGGCAGAAAGCGGCCCAAACATGCGAATTCCAGGTGATGATGGAGTTACTTATTCGCCTATCAGATATTTCGATCACGGACTCGCTGTCGATTTTTCAAATCGAATTTGGATGTTCAATGGTTCCACTTGGCAAATCAAGTCGGATGGCATAACGATGGGCGGTAACTGGGACTCTCAGGTTTACATTCTCAATGCAACACATGTCCTTCAAGGCGAAATTGTTTACGAGTGGAACGAAAATGGATCTATTTGGTTTGAGATTGGTTCAAACAAATGCATTTTTCAGTGGGATGATGGACCAAATAATGGCGGTTCCACAGGGGGCACGGGTGAATTAGTCGCCGTCTCAGACGGATGGCCGGATAGTCATGTAATCTTCTGCGAAACAACAGGATCGGACGGAGAAGTCCATTCCTTAGACTTAAATACTTCTCAGTATCCACCACCATCTACTCTTTCAAGTAATGATCTGTTGGACACACAACCATCAAACTATGACTTTTTTGGTTCTGCTGTAGATGTTTCTGAAGACGTAGTTGTGGTTGGATCAGCAGGCGACAGTTGGGATCAGATTCTCTCTGGAGGATCTGCGACCGTCTTTAAGCGAAATGGCGGGAGTTGGTTGCCTGAAGCTGTGCTGAAGTCGCCAACCCCAGAAAACTACGATCGCCTCGGTAAAAACGTTTCAGTTTCAGGCAAGGGAGAAAATAAAGTCATCGCATTTTCGGGTGATGGTTATTGCGTCCCTGGGACACAATATTCCATTGGTAGCGCATGCGCAGCAACTTTTGGTCCAAACGGATGGGTGGTGAAAGAGTTGATTCCGCCGAGTTTACCTTCATGCGGCTCTAGATACGGCGATTCCCTCGCCATTTTTGGAGATAAGCACGATGCGGTCATAGCTGTTGGAGCTCCTGGTGGGTCCCTCCCTTCAATTTATATTTTCCGATGTCACGAGGGAATATTTACCTATGAAACAAAGTTGG
>CAMDEL010000035.1 GCA_945896765.1 Singulisphaera sp. GP187 | reverse complement strand
TCGCCGCGCTGAATCAGGTGAAATGCTGCGCCAATTGCATGTGATCCAGTTGCGCATGCAGTCGCAGTTGCAATATTTGCGCCGCGCAAATTGAAACGAATGGAAACTTGCCCAGCCCCGGCATTCACCATCAATCGTGGAACAGTGAATGGACCGATCTTTCTATTTCCACCTGTAATCAGACCCTTCACTCCAGTTTCGATCGTTCCAATTCCACCGATGCCCGAACCGATCGCAACACCATGTCGATATGGATCGCCGGATTGAAAATCAAATCCAGAATCCTTTGCAGCTTCGGTCGCCGCCGCAAGCGCGAGAAGCGCGAAGCGATCAAAGCGACGCTGCTCTCGCGCATCCAGGATCGTGTTGGGATCGAACCCTCGGACTTCGCCGGCGAATCGAACACCCCAATCTTCATTCGCATCAAAAAGTGTGATCGAATCAACGCCTGAAATACCATTGACCATTCCATCCCAAGTTTGGGCAACAGAATTCCCAGCCGGGGTGAGAGCACCCATGCCAGTAACCACAACTCTTCGTAGCGTAATTGTCCGCAAGGTCTTCAATGAACCTATGGAATCAGTTTGCGGACTTCGCAGCATCGCCCTTTGGGCCAGCGCCGAAGTTCGCCTTGATGTAGTCGATGGCAGATCCAACGGTCTGAATCTTGTCGCCTTGATCATCTGGAATCGAAGTTCCGAATTGGTCCTCAAACTCCATGACAAGCTCGACAATATCGAGGCTGTCGGCATTGAGATCATTCGTGAAACTCGTTTCTCGCTTGATTTCAGCCTTATCGACACCCATTTGCTCGGCGACGATGGCGATGACCTTTTCTTGAATCTCTGCTTCTGTCACGGGTTAGCTCCTGTTTTATTTGAACAAATGATCGAAATGACCGAATCGGACGGGACAAACATATCGGCGAATGCCGATGATTCAGATGATAACGGCAGTTGAAGATTCTGGGAGGCGGTCGTTCCTCCAAGAAGTCTGGACAAGTACTGGGTAATGCATCACGTGATTTGGGGCGGTTATGATCCCACCCCCAAGAAGGAGTATGTCATCGAAAAGAGAGTCGCAATCGTCACTGGAGCAAGCCGAGGAATCGGCCGAGCAATTGCAATCCGTCTCGCAGCGGATGGTCGACATCTTGTGGGATTCGCCCGCAATGCCGAACAGTTAGAAGATCTCCGCGTTGAAATCATCGCAGCAGGCGGAACTTGCGAAATGAAATCATGTGATGTGGGCGATGGCGCTGCTCTGGCAACAGCAATCGAAGAAATTGCGGAGCGACACGGTCGATTGGACATCATGGTCAACAACGCTGGCATCACGCGCGATGGTTTGATCTTGCGAATGAGCGACGAAGATTTCGACGATGTTCTGCGAATCAATTTGCGTTCTGCATTCGTTGCGTGCCGTACTGCGGCAAGGCCGATGATGCGTGGCCGATTTGGTCGCATCGTGAATATCGGTTCTGTCTCGGGAATTATGGGCAATGCTGGCCAAGCGAATTATGCCGCAGCGAAGGCTGGTTTGATCGGACTTACGAAGTCGATCGCCAAAGAATTGGGCGGAAAGGGACTCACCGCCAATGTAATCGCGCCTGGTTTTATCGAGAGCGATATGACGAGCGGACTTCCCACAGCACTTCGCGAGGCTGTTCTCCCTGCAATTCCACTGAAACGATTCGGCACGGGCAACGACATTGCAGCCGCAGTTTCGTACATCACTTCAGATGAAGCGGGCTATGTCACTGGACAAGTGTTGTCAGTTGACGGCGGCTTGGGTATGTGAAGCAAACAGATTGCAGTCAATCACTTGAGCGGAGCGTGAGGTTTCTTGCGTAATGCACCACCACCACCACCGCCACCGCCTGGTCCGCCTGGACCTGGTCCGCTTGGAGTTTCTCCACCGCCTCCACCTGATGCAGGATCATCGCCTTCGGCAAGCTGAAGATCTTCCTGTGGGGTTTCGACCTCTTCATCAGGGAGATTTGAGTATTTTTCAAATAGGCCATCGATATAGGTCTTCCAAGCCCCAATCGAATCTTCACCGGAAAGATGAGCCATGATGTCTGCTGTTCCTGGAAAGGCAGTGAATGAAGCTTGGTCGCTCGACATTGTTGCATCCCAAAGCATCGGTTGTTCAGTTCCGTTTGAAGTGACAAGCCCAAATGTTGCGAAGCCTTCGCCATCATCTTTGCACTGCACTTCGATGGCAGTGATCTTGGCCGTGGTTGTTGCCCATGTGCCATTTTTGATGAGCCCAGCAAGCACATTCTCATCAAGTTTGGTCATGTGCTGTCCTACGTAATCGGAGTCGCTCTTGGCGAATGCGTTCCAAAATTTCAGTACAGCAACACGCTTCTCATTCGTGTTGGGCGCCATTTTTTCGGGCAAGTTGACACGCTCGTCAATCTGGTATTCCGCCATCAATTCTGCAACAGACTTGATAGTTGGTGCTGGCGGTGGGGGTGGTGGCGGTGGTGCGACACGCGCCACTGGTGGCGGTGGAGGCGCTTCTTCTTCACCGCATGATGTCAATCCAACGCTAGCAAGGACGACAATGCAGGCAAAGCCAACGAAAGAATTATACGTGTGGGATTTCAAGGGGTGCTGGTTTGTCTGCAGGTTTGTCATGACTTGTGATCTCGCAACTTTTTTCTATTCGACGCATCAATCCTTTGAGCACACTGCCTGGTGCCAGTTCGTGCAGCGCAGGTCTGTTGTCGCCAACGGGAAGTCCCGCAGCAAGCGCCGACATGCTCTGACTCCATCTTACGGGGCAAACAATCTGATCGACAAGGAGTTTTTTCAGTAAAGTAGAATTGTTTGCATCATGTTGCCGCGCGGTGACATTGCTCCAAACCGGATATTTGAGTGGCTTGAAATCAACGTTTTCAAGCGCTTTTTGCATCAATTCTGCCGCGGAAGCCATCAGCGGCGAATGAAATGCTCCTGCGACTTGAAGGCGTGTCGCTCGGCATCCAACGGTCGACGCGAATTCCAACGCTCGATCGCACGCCGAGGCATGTCCAGAAAGAACGATCTGACCTGGCGCATTGAAATTGGCGCAGACCAAGACTTCTCCTTGCGCTGCGCCATCGCACACGGCTTGAGCTTGTGCTTCATCAGCACCTATGAGCGCAACCATTCCGCCGCGACTTGCTTCTGCAGCCGCTTGCATCAATTTTCCGCGTGTCGCAACGAGTCGCAGTCCATCTTCAAATGAAAACGCTCCAGCCAAATGCAGCGCGGTGTATTCGCCCAAGGAAAGTCCTGCGCACGCTGAGATCGTCGGCGCATCGGGCCGATCTTGCATTGCGTGAAAACATGCGATTGCACAAGTGTATAAAGCAGGTTGACTGACATCCGTTCGATTGAGCGTTTCAGCAGGGCCATCGAAAGATATTTTTGAAAGCGTTCCGCCAAGCGAGGTCAGGTCGATCGCTTTGTCGGCTCGCGCAAAAATCGCCGCAGCCGCTGTGCTTGTGTCGTTCCATCCACGACCCATTCCAACAGATTGTGCGCCTTGGCCTGGACAAAGAACGATCATTGAATTCGTCATAGAAATCTTCTCAGAACTGTTTGCGTGAAGTGCAAAAAATACTTGTTTTACTGATCAAATACGCCAAACGCCGCTGGCCCAAGTCAGACCGCCACCGAAGGCAACCATCACAAATGGCCGTTCCTTTTCGATCTTGCCTGCTCTCCACAATTGATCGAGACAGAGCCCGACGCTGCCTGCAGAACTATTTCCGAATCGATCAATGTTTATATAGACCTTCTCGTGGGGCAATCCTAATTTTTCTCGAGCCGCTTCGATGATGCGAACATTCGATTGATGGCAGACGACTTGGCCGACACTTTCCGCCGTCAAATTGGTCTTGGTCATTGCGTCTTCAATCACTTCGCGAAACTTTGTCACAGCGAATCGAAAGACTTCTTTGCCGTTCATGCGAAGATTTCCAAGACGAATCGGATTGTCAGCGTCACTCGCAGGAACTTCTTGCGGACGACGGGGCAGATAGAGCGAACTCCATCCGCTGCCATCCGATCCCATGGTTTGATACAAGCATCCGATTCGCGGATCAGGATCGCGCGTCAACACCGCAGCACCTGCGGAGTCGCCGAAGAGAATTGATACGGTGCGATCTTGATAATCGACAATAGTGCTCATCGCTTCGGCGCCGACCACGCCAATGCTGCGAAATTGCCCTGATTGGATGAGCGCTTGTGCAAGATTCATGCTGTAGACAAATCCGCAGCATGCGGCCGAAAGATCGAATGCAGCAGCAGGAACAGCGCCAAGTGCCGCACCAACTCTCGCAGCGACTGAAGGACAAGTCATTTCCGCAGTCACAGTTCCCACGATGATCAAATCAAGATCAGAACCTTTCATCTCCGCGGCATCGAGCGCATTCTTCAGCGCGTCTCTGGCCATCGTGAATGTTCCTTCAGTCATGGGATCGCAGACGCGTCGTTCGCGAATACCAGTGCGCTGAAAAATCCACTCGTCGGTGGTATCCATCACTTTGGACAAATCATCATTTGTCAGAATGCGTTCTGGTACGCAAGATCCCGTGCCGCGAATGCGGACGCCAAAGGGCGGAGCGGGATTGTTCATGCGATGAGGTGTGCCGCAGCAGCGAGCCGCGTGACGATTTCTTCGTTCACGCCAAGTTCGACAAAATTGTGAGCACGTCGGATTGCGTTGGTAATTGTTCGGGCAACACTTGATCCGTGCGAGATGAGGCAGACTCCATTCACGCCAAGAAGTGGAGCGCCGCCGTATTCGTGATAGTCATATTTCGCATACAAACTCTTGACCACTGGTTCGAGTCGCGATGCGAGTGTTGGATCGATTGCGAAGACTTCTTTGGCAAGAGCCCTGAAGATTCCAGAAGAAAGACCTTCGGCCATTTTCAACATGACATTTCCGACGATTCCATCGGTGATTACCACATCGGCTTCGCCATTAAATACGCCTCTTCCTTCGACAAATCCAGTGAAATTGAGTCCTTCAGTGGCGCGCAAAAGATCGCGAGCATCGCGTACTTCTTGCGTTCCTTTTTGTTCTTCGCCGCCGACATTCATCAGAGCGACACGTGGATTTTCGATTCCCAGAACGCGTCGCGCATAGATGTCGCCCATCACGCCATACTGCGCGAGATGACTTGCTTTTGGCTCGATGTTCGCGCCGACATCGATCAACACGATCGGTCCTGCAAATGTTGGTACGGTCACTGCGATGCCCGGTCGGATGACGCCTTCGAGTCGTCGCATGTGAAGTTGAGCCGCGGCGACACAAGCGCCAGTATTGCCCGCAGAAATAATTGCATCAAGTCGATTTGGCAACTTGGGTGATGCCATTCTCCCCATGATCACAAGCGATGAATCCTTCTTCGCGCGCACCGCATCGACGGGCGATTCGTCCATACCGATGACTTCGGTGGTTCCAACAACTTCGATTTGTGTTGATTTGATGCCGCGTTCGGCGATCGCTTCATTGATCAAACCAGCATCACCGATAAGGACAATTTGAATATCTGGTGCGAGATTTGCAAGTGCAGTAAAGCAACCCTTCAATATCTCATCGGGAGCGTTGTCTCCGCCCATGACATCGATGCCAATTCGCATCGGTTGCTATCAGGCGTTTGCCTGGAATCCCTTGAGTTGCAGTCCAGGGCGCACATAGCCGCATGATGAGCAGGCATGGTGAGGTCGCTTGGTTGCACCGCAATTTGGGCAGGTGACAGTGTGGGCAGCTCGGAGAGCTTGGTGATTTCGGCGCCGGCGCGTTCGTCCAGGCGATGTTTTCATTACGGGATTCATGTGATTTAGTCCTCTTAAGACCCCGGTATGGGGCGGAGAGTCAGTCTAGCCGACCATTGCAATCTGTCAAGGATTGTTCCTAATGAGGTTGCCTTCGCGGAGGATCTTCGGTACATTTCCCAACCAGCCACAAAGCGACCACATATGCCAACAATTAACCAGCTCGTCCGCAAACCTCGCCGCAATCCAATCACCAAGAGTAAGGTCAATGACCTTGCAGCATGCCCACAACGCCGTGGCGTTTGCCTTCAGGTGAAGACGGTCACCCCAAAGAAGCCAAATTCTGCGCTCCGCAAGGTCGCTCGAGTTCGACTTTCAAACGGTCGAGAAATTACTGCATATATCGGTGGCGAAGGCCACAATCTTCAAGAGCATTCGATCGTGCTTGTGCGCGGCGGTCGTGTTCGAGATCTCCCCGGTGTTCGATATCACGTTGTGCGTGGCACGCTTGATTGCCTCGGAGTTGACGGTCGCAAGAAGGGTCGTTCGCTTTACGGTGTGAAGCGCAAGGCCGTCGTTGCCAAGAAGAAATAAGTTTGCACGAATCAATGAGCCATGAATTTCATGGTTCAAAAGGTTTTTCTGGTTTCCTCGAAAACCGGTTGCGAGACGGACGTTCCGCTCGTAAGGCAGTAATCGCGGCGCATTTCTCCGGAGATGTCCAACCTCCAGTGCCGCGGTGAACATACTCACGCAATTTTGCGTGATAGCCCCGCTCGGAGTCAGTTTTTTTAGGAGTCAGTTATGCCAAAGCAGTTCACAGCCAGCGAATCTCAACTCAAGCCTGATCCACGATTTCAGGATCTTGTCGTCGCCAAGTTCATCAATTGCCTCATGTACGGCGGCAAGAAAGCCACTGCACAGAAGGCTGTTTATGACGCCCTCGAAATGGTGCAAAATCGCCTCGACAAAGAAAAGTCGGAAGCGTTGCCAAAGACTGCGATCGAGCTTTTTCACCGAGCAATTGACAATGTTCGCCCTGCCGTCGAAGTGCGATCGAAGCGCGTCGGTGGTGCAAATTATCAAGTGCCGATGCCGTTGAATCGACGTCGCGCGCAGAGCCTCACCTTCCGCTGGATTCTCGAAGCCATTCGTTCGGAAAAGGGCAAGCCAATTGCTCTGCGCCTTGCGAAGGAATTGTTCGACGCAGCGAAGAACGAAGGCAAAGCGGTCACCACGCGTGAAAACACGCACCGTATGGCCGATGCGAACAAAGCGTTCGCTCACTTCGCCTGGTAAGCGCCGGCAGTGGACACGCCGAATCAATTCGGTCGTTTTCACCGTCAGATCATTCTGCCTGGTTTTTCTATTGAAGCGCAAAAGCGTCTTGAGAATTCACACGCACTCGTTGTGGGATGCGGAGCGCTGGGATGTGCGTCGGTGGATTTGCTTGTGCGTGCTGGCGTCGGTCGATTGACAATCATTGACCGCGATGTGGTCGAGCCCACGAATCTTCAGAGGCAATCGCTTTTTACTGATGACGATGCGAAGCGTGGTGTTCCCAAAGCAGAAGCAGCTGCAAAGCGTGTGCGTGCAATCGACCCATCGATTTCTGTGCGCGGATGGGTCGATGATTTCCGCGCGGAAAATGCTCTGCAATATGCAGAAGGCGCGGACATCATCATCGATGGGCTGGACAATTTTGAAACGCGATATCTGCTGAATGATCTGGGACTTCGCCGCGCGATTCCATACATGTACTGCGGCGCTGTTGGATATGAGGGAATGACATTTCCGATTTTGCCGAGGGTTGGTCCGTGCTTGCGATGCCTCTTTCCAGAACCGCCGAATCCTGGAGTCGCGCCGACGTGTGATCGTGCGGGAGTCTTCGGTCCAGCAGTTGCAGTCGCAGCAGGATTTGCAGTTGGATCGGCTCTGCGATATCTCGCGGGAATCTTCGAAGATCACGACAGCGATCTTGTCAGTTTCGATCTTGCGACTGGGCGATTGCGTCGAACGAAGTTGGGATCGTCGGCACGCACCAATGATTGCGCCGCATGCATGCAAGGGCGTTTGGATTTTCTTGATGGCGCTCGATCTTCGCAGGCAACCATTTTGTGCGGACGAAATGCTGTGCAGATATTGCCTGCAGGTTCTACTTCAATTGACTTGGATGGACTCGCGTTGCGGCTCATGGCCCATGGCGAGTTCACAGTCGAGAGTGGTCGAATGCGTGGAGCGTTGCGATCCGAGCGAACATCCACTGGGGATTTGTATGAATTGACAGTGTTTGCAGATGGGCGAGCGATCGTGCGAGGCTCGCCCGAACCGAGCGATGCGCGAAGAATTTATACCCAGTACATCGGACTCTGATCCACACTGGCGGGTATCTTATTTGTATGAACACAGGAAACATGATTGCGCCAGGACTTCGACTGACTTTGGGATATGCAGACAAACTCGTGCAGACGATTCCTGCAGACATATTTTCACATATGCCACGGGCAGATCTGAATAGTGCTGGATTCTGCATCGGACATTTGGCGTTGTATGCGTCAGCTGTTGCTGGCATGCTTGGCCACAAAGAACTCGGCGACGCTCCAGCAGGTTATGAAGAGCTTTTCAAGCACGGATCACCTTGCGTTGATCGCCCCGGCTTGTATCCATCGAAGGATGCGCTCATCGCGGAATTCACCAAGGGTTGGACGAAGGTCGCTGACATTCTTCCAGGAGTTGATGAATCTGTTTTCGCACAAGCAAATCCGATGGCGCAAATGGCGGAAAAGTTGCCAACGGTTGGAGCAATGGTCGCATTCATGTGTCTTTCACATAATCAAATGCACTTGGGACAAATCAGCGCGTGGCGTCGAGTGATGAACTTGGGGTCTGCGATGTGATTGCGCTCACCGCACCAAATGTGGTGAGGTGGTGGAAGCGAATTCGTTGTGCATCGTTTGTATTTATTTTTTCGACAATTTTTTTCTCCACGAATGCGCGAAGCCAAGGCACGTCTGGAACATTCGCAGACCCAATCGGGTTGATCGAGTTTGCGGATTTACTCAAGAAGAATGGCGTTGAATATCGCGATCAATACGCGGCCGTTGAAGCGGCGCATGTGAAATATCTTGAAAGTTGCTTGCAACTACGCGATCAACAGATTCAGCGATTCCAAGACAAGATGCGAGATTTTTCGATCGGCGATCGGCTGCCCAGCCATGATGAAACTCAAAAGATAATGGATACATATCTCGCGCTGATCAAACGCAGCACGGCTCTCGATCAAACGCTCTTTGATGCTGTTCGTATTGCATTGCCAGAGTCAATGCACGTTGGTCTTGCACGAGCACACGCCACACGCGAGCGAGCAGTGTGGAGGACTGGGCAAATTTTCTTTTCTTTGGAGGAGGAAGATGTTGATGTTGCAGTCTTGTTACGAAGTTTAGATTGGAGCAAAGTCGAATCTGCGGCAGAAGTCTCAATGGAATGCGATCGCACGCTGAGTGATTTTGATGGTCGCCAAGGAAAAATTCTTCGGGAACTGGTCGTGGCATCGATGAAGGCGACTGTCGAAATGGCGGCGGCATTATCTGGAACCGAACTGGTGAATGCGCAGAATGTCGGCGAGATGGACGAACAGCATTTGAAAGATTTGATGAACGCTTCTGAAGCGGCATACAACAAAGTTCGAAAGCCAGTTATTGAATTGTGCAAAGCGCTTCGTGAAAGCAGCGCCCGTGCATATCGCGCTACGTGGGATGTCTTGGCGCGTCACGATTCGAAATTTGCACGCAGATTTCGCAGTGCATATCTCGCAGCTGCGTATCCGCAGTTTGACGATGGTTCTGGAAGTGGTGTCGATCAATCAGCAAATTCTGCACTTCGAGTGAAGCGACTCAGCGATGATCAGCGCGAGGCGATTCGATTGATCTTTGCGCAGTGGCAGGTGGCGGATGATCGCATGCTGGACCAAATTGTCGTGAAGGAAAACCGAAGATGGTTCGAGGAGAACTCCGTCGAAGATCGCACTGCGCTTGATGGTTTGGAGACAGAAATTGCTGCGGATGTCTCTAAGCGCATGCATGCAGCTCGAAATGCGCAGGCTGCGATCTCCGCAATTGTTGGTCCTGATTCTGGGGAAATTCTGGCAAAACTTGGAACGCCTGAGGAAGCGGGGCTCTTCCTCCCAGAAGACCCGACAGCTCTCGATGGTGCAAAGGCGGGTGCGCTTGATATCGCCGTGGCTGATTCGAGTGAAGGTCAGTTGGATTCGCAGAACGCTGATCTGAGAGTGTGGAATGCTCGGCGAATGGATGACGCTTGGATGTCGCGTATTGCTGGCTCACTTGGGAGTAGTGCAAGTGCGGTGGCGATCTTGCAAAATCTCAAGGATGATTATTGGAAGGAATGGGACGCTCGAATCAAGCCTGAGTCAGATCAATTGGAGGCGTTGACAAAGAAAACGACGCCGCCTGCCGCGGGTGGTGATTCAATTCCAATTACTGCAATCAACGAGGAACCCGAAGTTGATCGTTGGGTTGCGCGCGCCGCTGCGACAGAAAAGATTCGCCGTGAAATCGAAGACCGATTCTTTGTCGATGTTGCAGGTGCCGTCGCAGAACCAAATCAGGCAAAGATTGTCGAGATGCTGCATATCGGTCGAATCTGTGGTGCGTATTGGCCAGGATTGGATTCTGCATTTGATGGCGTGGAGGGAGGCGAAGAAAATGCCAATGCAATTCTTGCAGTCACTGGCGTTCGATTGGGACCGATCGACTGCGCCAAAGTTGCGGAGGTTCTTGCTCCGAAATTTGATGAACTGAAAAAGTCCGCACAAGGGATGCATCAGGCCGTCGTTGGGTACTGGCGCATCTTGCGCCTCAACGAAATTGGTTGGTCAAATTTTGGCAAGACCAACGATCAATCTCGATGGGGAGATTTTTATCTTTCGATGCAAAAGCGTGAAGAATCAGCGAAATCAGTCGGCATAAAAGCTGCGCAGATAAAGGCAGCGCTTCAACG
>CAMDEL010000034.1 GCA_945896765.1 Singulisphaera sp. GP187 | reverse complement strand
CTTGCACAGAAGAAGATATTGGAGTCGATCTTGCCACCATCGAAGGAAGCAGGATAGGGTCGAAACTCAATTTGAAAATGATGACGCAGGCAATCCCGTTCTCAGACCAGTTGCGAGGAGTCGCGTGAAGTCCGCAGCAGCAGAGACTGGATCGCCTTTGCCCATGCGCCGAACGAGCGCGCTTCCGACGATCGCCGCGTCCGCATATTTCGTGACCGCAGCGACATGCTCTGGAGTTGAGATTCCAAATCCTGCTGCAATTGGAAGTTTGCTGACTGATCGAATGGCATTTACCGATCCTGAAATTTCTGGGCTCGATTCCTGCTCGCCCGTCAATCCGGCTCGAGCCAAGAGATAGATAAACCCTCTGCAAGATTCTGTGATTTGCGCCATACGAGCGGGCGAAGTCGTTGGAGCAACCAACAATGCCAGCGCAATATCGCGACTTTCACAAAGATTGGAAAGTTCACGAGCCTGTGAAAGATCCATGTCCGGCACGATCAATCCATCGAAGCCAGATTCTGCTGCCTGCGAAATGAAATTCTTCGCGCCGATTCTTGTGACAATTGAAACGCTGACCATCGCGACCAATCCGACCGAAGTCTTTGCACGCGCAGCACGCACTGCGCTGAAGACACTGTGGGGATCTGCGCCATTTTGTAATGCATCGTGCATACTCGCAGCGATGACTGGACCATCTGCAATTGGATCGCTGAATGGAATGCCGACTTCAATGATCGAAGCACCTGCATGAGCAATCGCCTCGATCGCAGCAGTGGTCACACCCAAAGACGGATAACCACCAGTAATGAACGGCATCAACGCCGTTTTATTTTCTGAACGAAGGGAATCGAAGATGCGAGTTATCTGTGTCGACACGAAACGAAGAGTAGCGCCGTTGCGCTGTGAAATGGGGCGGCTGGGATTCGAACCCAGGTCTCACCGATTATGAGTCAGGGGCTCTGGACCGCTGAGCTACCACCCCAAATAAAAGACGAAATAAAGATGATTTCAAAGACGAATCGAAAAAGGATACAAGATTACTTGCCGAGACTATGATTTGGTGGCACAATAGCACGAACCGTGATTCCACTTCTACACCCAACTCTCTTTGCTCTCCTCCTGACGCTTGCGGCGATCGGAACGCCACTTGTCTGTACTAGAAGTTCTATCGTTTTCGGTGGTTCCCCGATTGTTGCGGTCGATTCAGATTTCTTGCATGGGAAGTGTGACATTTGTACAAATGCGCGAGCGGTTCGGACTGGAACTCTTTGCTTTCGCGCATCAAAGAACAACAGGAAAACTGCGCTGCAGACCAATCTTTGGCCGCAGCTTTCGATCGACGCTTGTTTGGGAGCAGTGCCTCCGCCATACGTTCAGGCTTGATGAGTCCTTGGCCCGCAAAGGGCGAATGGACTAAAAAGACGCTCCTTAACGAGCGCCCTGCGTACAACTTTTTTTATGACATCTTGGCGGAATCTCCCGCCCCTTCTTGAAAGTTTTCTCAAATGCCAATTCCAATCATCGACTTCTTTATCCGCAAAACATTCGGAACTCAAAATCAACGCATGGTGCGCCGTTATCTGCGCATCGTCGATAAAGTCAGCAGCCTCGAAACAAAATTCGCTGCGATGAGTGATTCAGAGATTCGCGGAATGATTCATATTTTCCGTGAACGTGTTCGCAACGGCGAAAAGCCATACGACATGATTCCTGAAATCTTTGCGTGTGGACGAGAAGCAATGGACCGCTCAGTTGGGATCCGCAACATCTTTAACCCAGCACTTGGATTCGATCCTCAGCGCCTTCCAGAACCAGCTCGCAAAGCATTCTTAGAAACACAGGCACTCATGGCCGCCACTGCTCCACGCGAACCTTCTGGAGACTTGCTGGGTTGTCACGGTGATATTGCTGGATGGCAATTGATGGATATTCCAATCGTGGTCTACCAAGCAGTCCGTGAACTCCTTCCAGAAAGCAGACCACCCTTTCGTGCACGTCCATTCGATGTGCAAATTATCGGTGGAATTGTTCTCAGCGAAGGACGCATCGCCGAAATGAAAACCGGCGAAGGAAAAACAATTGTTGGTCCTATGGCGTGTTACTTGGCAGCTTCCGAGGAGAAGCAAGTTCATGTCGTCACCGTGAATGATTATCTCGTTCAACGCGATCGCGATTGGACATTCCCATTCTTCTATGCAGTCGGTCTGACGGTCGGTGCGATTCATCCGATGCATATGCAGAGACCCAGCGAAAAGGGAACTGCATACTCCTGCGATGTGGTTTATGGAACCACAAGCGAATTTGGATTTGACTATCTGCGCGACAATATGAAGGTACGAGCGGTCGATCAAGTGCAGCGTTCTCGTCACTTTGCAATCGTGGACGAAGTTGATTCGACCCTGATTGACGAAGCGCGAACTCCGTTGATTATTTCGGGACCTGCGTACAACGCTCAACCGAGATATGACTTGTCGAACCGTTTGGCGATTTATCTTGTAGGCAAGCAGAGAGAGTGGCAGGCTGCTGAGGACAAATTGCAACATTGTCGTGCGGCAATGGCTGGGGCAGAAGGTGACATTCGCAATGCGCGCGATAAAGCTTTAGTCCCTGCGATGAAGAAACGCTTCGAAGATGCGCGCAAGCAATTGCCCGTTCTTGAGCGTGAGCGAGATCGCTTCATTCAGTATTACGAACTTGAAATGGACAAGAAGCGTGCAACATTGACACATGAAGGTGTGGAAGAAGCACAGAAAGAAGCGAAGATTGGTTCGTTTTATGTCGGCGAAAATATGGACATGCCCCACCTTCTCGAACAGTCTGTGCGAGCGCATACGGTCTATCAACTCGACCGTGATTATGTCGTGGCAGCTGACGAGGATGGTCAATTGGGAGTTGTGATTGTTGATCAGAACACCGGCCGAAAAATGGTTGGACGACAATGGTCAGACGGTTTGCATCAAGCTGTCGAAGCGAAGGAAGGTGTGCGTATCAAAGAAGAGACGCAGACGATGGCAACCATCACAATTCAGAATTATTTCAAACTCTATAAGCGTCTCTCCGGAATGACCGGAACCGCAGATACTGAAGCGACAGAATTCCATGAAATCTATGGATTATCTGTTGTATCGATTCCAACCAATGTTCCGATCGTTCGTATCGATCGACAAGACCTTGTCTTCTTGTCGCAGAAAGATAAATGGGAACGAATCGTGGATGAGATTAAGCGCATTCATGACACGGGAGCACCCGTGCTTGTTGGAACGACCAGTGTGGAAAAAAGCGAAATGCTCAGTCGCATGCTGACAGAAAGGCATGGTATTCGTCACGAAGTTCTCAATGCAAAGCAACACGAACGCGAGGCGGAGATCATCATCGGGGCAGGTCAACTCGGAGCGGTGATGATTGCCACCAACATGGCGGGACGCGGTACGGATATTAAGTTGACTCCGCTGCAACCTGCAGCATTGATTGAACATTGGAAGCGCCGAGATATCGCGCCACGCGAAGCAGATGCTGCGGCTGGCGAAGAAGCATGTTTGCTTCTTATTCATCGTCACATCGCCAGTCGATCCATGGGGTTGTCCGCGAAGGAAATCGAAGCGATGAGTGCCGAAGAAGTGCGACGAAAATTATTGCAATACTGGGTCACTGAAGCGCGTGATCTGCCACCAAAGAAGATCCAAACGATGTCGAATGCAGCGTTGGAATCTGAACTCGATCAGGCAGGCTGGAGCATTCATCGATTGAAATTCTTCCCAACCGTCGACGAACTCGGCGGACTGCATATTGTTGGAACGGAAAGACACGAGAGTCGCCGAATTGACAATCAACTTCGAGGCCGTTCTGGTCGGCAAGGTGACGAGGGACAAACGCGTTTCTATCTCGCGCTTGATGATGATTTGATGAAGATGTTCGCAGGACGAACAACACTCAACGTGCTCAGTCGAATGGGAATGAAAGAAGGTGATGCGATCGAAGCGCCAATGCTCTCTCGTGCAGTCGAGAAGGCTCAACGCAAAGTTGAAGAACGAAACTTTCAAATGCGCAAGAGCATCCTGGATTATGACGAACCGATGGAAGTTCAGCGCCGAAACTTCTATGGACGTCGTCAGCCGATTCTCGAAGGTCGAGCCATCAAAGATGTTGTCTTGAAGTTTCTTGACGAAGCGGTTGCAGATGCAGTTGCAACGTATCTCTCACCAATGCATATTCCTGGCGCGATCTCGCAGTGGGTCTGGGAGGCATTTGGAGTCATGATCGATGCCGAACGTTTCAAGAACAAAGACCGTGATCAGGTGATGAAAACTATCTTGACCGATGCACCTGAAGAGGCCGCATCGCAGATCAATGTCACCATTGGTGAATACATCCCCGAGGATTCTGATCCTTCCGAATGGGATCGTGATGGAGTGATTGAATGGGCGCTCAATACGTATGGCGTCGTAATCACAGATGAGATCATCGAGACAGAAGGACGACTTGGAGTTGTTCAACGCCTCGAGGCGGCATCAAATGCAAAGTTTGCAACGATCGATCTCAGTCCGCTCGAACCATATCTCTTGCCTGGTTATGGCGTGAAAGATCTGATGCACTGGGCTGAGCGAATGATCGGTTCACCGCTTGATGCGCAAATGATGGGCGCCATGCGCGAGCCAATCGAAGCAACGCGACGATTGCAAGAGGCTGTTCGAGAGGCATATCGCAAACGAGAGTTGGAGTATCCGATCGACTTTGCCATTGAATTCGTGAATATCAATATCCAAGCTTTTCCCGAAGCATCGCTGACTCAATTTTGTGGTTGGGCACGGGGTCGCTTCGAATTGAACTGGACTCCACAAGCACTTCCGTCTGCAGATCCCGCTGAACTTCGGCGAATCTTGTTGGTGGAAGCGCAAACATGGGATTCCAATCGCATCAACGATCGTGTGACGAGAATTCTTTCCGCACTGCGGACAGCAACACCCGCGGCTGCTGAAAACGCAGAACTCATGACGGATGCAGTCGATGGCTGGTTGGTCCAGAACGTTTTTATTCGCATGACCGATTCGGAACGCGCTGAAGTCAAGAGCGACCCAGAAAGTTTCCTGCGACAAAGGCTCATGCGTTTGCTTCGAGAAGAACTCGAACAATTCGAACGCTTTGTGCTGCTCCAGATTCTTGATCAAGCGTGGAAAGATCACTTGCACAGTATGGATCAGATGCGCGATTCGATTTCCTTCCGTTCTTTCAGTCAAAAAGATCCGCGGATTGAATTCAAGAAGGAATCTTCCAGACTGTTTGGCGAGATGTTGTCAAATGTGCGCGAACGAGTGACCGACTTGGTATTCAAGGGAAAATTGTCGCCACAAGCGATGCGTCCTCCGACACCTCCTGTTGTCACCAACGAAACGGAAATCGATCAGACTGCAGAAAAGATCGCAGAACCAACCGCGAGCGCTCAAATTGCATCGGTCGTTCCAACTCAAGCACAAGAGCGAGACATCGCAATCGCCGAGCAAGCAGGTGCTCCAGCAGGTCGGACCGCTGCAGCAGTTGCTGCATCTGGAACGTCTATGAATCGAGCGCCGAAAGTGGTTGTGCCGATCGGTGGTCCGATGGCTGTTGGGCGAAATGAGAACTGTCCTTGCGGATCTGGTAAAAAATACAAACAGTGCTGCGGGAAGAAATGACCAAAGATTCACAAGACCGCTATACTTCCTGCCCGTATCGCGCCTCCTTAGCTCAGTTGGTAGAGCAGCTGACTCTTAATCAGCGGGTCGAAGGTTCGAATCCTTCAGGGGGCATTTTTTCTTTCCGGGGGGCTTTGCGATTTTGAACAATTTACCGAGGAAATTCGGTGCTCCTGTGGTCGTTGGAGCCATCGCTTTCATCCTTCTCTTGGTCGTCGCAGTCCTTTTATTTCAACAAGGTCAACCGACGCTCTCATTATTAGTGATCGCTGCAGTCGTTGTATTGAGTGCGGCGGTCTTGGGGCTTGCACACATTGTCCGTGAAGTCTTTCGTCTTCCGGCCACTCTGCTTCAAGCTGGAAGCGACGCAGTTCGTGGGGTTTTCGATTGGCTTGGTGGAATTCTCAAACCCAAGGTCGAGATTCGCACAGCGATTTTGGCAGGAATCCGCCGCTTTGATGATCATGGGAAGCTTGTTGTGGGATCGCTGCGCGTTGATGTCTTGGCGCAGATCGTCGAAACATCCGCAGTGGGAACGGTGCTCGGGCAAGCATCTGCGCGTGAGGTTGGTGTTCAGTATTTCATCCCACTCGAAAAACTCACTATTGAAAATTTTCGCTGGAGCTTCACTGTGGATCAAGGAACCGGCGAACGTGGAATTGCTGTCTATTGCCAAATGCCATCTCCACAGGTCGATGAAGAGTTCATTGCAATCAACGAAGCTGGCATTGAAACACTTTCACTGGGTAGCGGAATTCAAACGATCAATCCGTGGTCTGGGAAAGACGCTCTCACTGCGAAAGCGAAAAGCCAACTGAAACCACGTGCACTCGAAATCGCCAAACGACCAGAATGCATGCTTGCTGCAGAGAGAATGGCCCGCGGTCATATCGAAAATCTTGTGCATTCAGTTGCAATGAGTTTGCTGCAACTTTCAGCTGGCAAATCTCCGCCGGTCGCAGTTCTGATTCAATTTTCAAGTGCGGTTGAAATCCCAGCGTTTGAAAATCAACGCATCAGCGAAGTAGTACCGCCATCAGTCCGCTCAGCGTGAGAATCAGAACAATCGTCAGCAAGATAAAGATTCCGCGCAGGCTTCGCATTTTCGACTTCTTCTTCGTTTGAGGCCCATCCCATAAAAATGAGTGACACTTGGGGCAGATATCTGCGTCTTCGATGACATTGTGGCCGCACTCTGGGCAACGACCAACAACAGGCGCAGAAAATCTTTCGATATCTTCGTCTGTTGGGTCTTCATCGCGATCATCATCTGCTGATCTCTGTGGCATCATTGATTAGTATGCCATCATCGTCGTACTTCGTGTTTGGCGCTCAAACTGTTTCTTTAGGAGTCGCACAATGGCAGTCACCCCATCCACCATGATTCCACTTGGAACTTCATGTCCTTCATTCGCATTGATTGACACAATCACTGGCAAGACTTTTCGCAATACCGACTTCACTGGCAAACCACTGTTGGTGATGTTCATCTGCAATCACTGCCCATACGTCGTTCACATGCAAAACGAATTGGCGAAACTGGGATGCGAATATCTCTCTCGTGGAATCGCAGTCGTAGGAATCTGCTCGAACGACGCAGAGACATATCCCAGTGATTCACCAAGCAATATGATTGAAATGGCGAAGAAACAAGGATGGACTTTCCCATACTTGCACGATGCGACACAAGAAGTTGCGCGAGCATTCGACGCAGCATGCACTCCAGATTTTTTCCTCTTCGATGCGGGACATCAATTGGTGTATCGCGGTCAACTCGACGACAGCCGACCAAAAAGTGAAACACCGGTAAACGGCGCAGATTTGCGAGCGGCACTAGACGCGATTCTTGATGGTCGAGTTCCCGCTGCTTTTCAACGTCCTTCGATTGGATGCAATATTAAATGGCGTGCGCAAAGTCACTCAAAATCTTGACAGACTGAAGCGAGGAAATAAAAAAACCTCCGCATGCGAAGCCGCGCGGAGGTTTATGAAACGAGGCGGACGGGAATCGAACCCGCAACCACCGGCGTGACAAGCCGGTACTCTAACCAATTGAGCTACCGCCCCAAGTAACTCCGAAACCGTCAAACGATTCCGAATAGGTCATGGTATCGCAGCGCCGATGTTCGTCAACCGCAGTGATATCTATGGTCATATCTCCAATGATTCTTGCTCGGTTTCTGCTCAACTCGCATCGAACCAATTCACGCCGTGCGATGATTCAACACGCAGCGGAACCCGCAAATTCGCAGAAGATTCCATGTGTTTTACGATCCATGGCTGCGCTGCACTCAAGTCTATTGCGGGAACTTCGAAGAGAAGTTCATCGTGAATTTGCAGCAACATTCGCACATTTGGAAATGCAGATGACAACTCTTTGTGGATATTGACCATTGCGATCTTGATCAGATCGGCGGCGGTCCCTTGGACAACGGTGTTGATCGCCATTCGCTCGCCAAGAGAACGCTCGCCAGCATTGGGAGAATGCACTTGCGGTACAGCTCTGCGACGACCATACAGTGTTGTCACAAAGCCCTGGCTCTTGGCTTCTTCCACGCACTGAATGAGAAATGCGTCGATGCGTGAAAACCGTTGTCGATATCCATCGATGATCTCGCGTGCACGCGAAGGAGTTGTTCCAGCACCGAGTCGACGCGCCAGTCCCCAAGGTGTGATCCCATAGATGATTCCAAAGTTGACCATCTTCGCACCGCTGCGCTGTTGATCGGTCACTTGTGAAGGATCGATACCGTTGACTTCCGCTGCGACTGCAGTGTGGATGTCGATGCCGGCTTGGAAAGCGGCGATCATCGCAGGATCATTTGCCAAATGCGCCAGGACACGAAGTTCGATCTGTGAATAGTCGCACGCAAGCAGTTCATACTGAGGCGGAGCAACAAAAGCACGGCGAATATCGCGGCCAACCTGCGTGCGAATGGGGATGTTCTGCATATTGGGATCGCTTGACGACAATCGTCCAGTCGCCGTGCCCGTTTGATGGAATGATGCATGAATCCGCCCCGTTGCAGGTTCGATGGCATGACGCAATGCCTCAAGATATGTCCCCACCAACTTTTTCAGTCGTCGATATTCGATCATCTGAGTTGGCAATTCGCTTTCGACCGTTGGATCCCCCGCCAATCTTTCGAGAACTTCAATTCCCGTACTCGGTCCGCCTTGCACTTTCTTAGATGCCTTTAGCCCTAATCCAGGGGGTTGCGCAGTCGGCGCATTAAAGAGAACAGCCGCGAGTTGTTTTGGGCTATCTGGATTGAACGCATGAGGAGCAAGCGCGATGATCGAATTGCGAAATTCCTCGGTCGTGGCGGAAAGTCTCAGGCACTGCTTTTCCAACTCAGGTGCATCGACAAGAATGCCGTTGAATTCTAATTCTGCAAGAACATCGATCAATGGCACTTCGATGTTTCGGTACAAAGCACCAAGTCCATCCGCATCAATTCGATCGGTCAAGATTTGATCGAGACGCAAAGCGATATCCGCATCTTCCGATGCATATGGCGCAGCAAGAGCGATCGGAACTTGATCGAATGTTCGCTGAAAATCACCGCTGCCAATCAGATCCTTGATTGGAACGCACGTGTAATCAATCTGAGATTGTGCAAGAGAATCAAGCGAATGACTCATGCGCGTTGCGTCGACAACATACGACGCAACCATGGAATCGCCTACAAGACCACGCACGACGACACCGTGACGCCGTAGAACTTGAATGTCAAACTTTGCATTGTGCGCTACTTTGCCAACGGTCGCGTCTTCGAATAAAGATCGAAGAAGATCGAGTGCCTCGGTCGTCGAACAATGCGACGAAGGATCTGGCGAACGGGTTGGGATGTAAACGCCCTGACCCTTGCGCCAAGAAAGACTCACCCCACAAAGTCGAGCGATAACCTTGTTGAGAGAATCTGTTTCAGTGTCGAACGCAATCCGCATTCCTGTCGCTGACGCTGCACGCGCATCTGCAATCACGGCTTGAATTTCATCGGCAGTTCGAGCAAGTGAGTACTCCGCGCTATGAACTGGATGCGAGAGTGCAATCGCTGCTCCATCAGTCGTTATTGATTGCTCAGCATCAATGAGTGCTGCAAAGAGCGGAGCGTCACAGGCGTCATCAGCAGATGTGCGGCGTGCAACCTTTGGGGCAGGCGTGATTGCACGCGGCGTTGTTTGCGCTGGATTGCGAGTATCAACCGCAGGAATGACGGACTTACCGGTCAGCAAAGTTTCCACTTCGCCTCGCAAGCGACCGAATCCAAGTACACCAAGCAGAGTCAAGATTGCAGGAACGTTCGCACGATTCAAGTCCAGGCGCGCTGCGTCATAAGAGAAATCGATCTGGCAATCTTCCTTCAACGCGACAAGTTGTCGTGCAAGTGCCAACGTGCTTTGTGCGGCGACAATCGCATCACGCCGCTTGGGAGTCAGCGCATCGAGATTCGCCAAGAGACCGTCGATCGAACCATATGTTGTGATCAATTGAGCAGCAGTCTTGGGACCGATTCCAGCAACTCCGGGGATGTTGTCAGAAGTATCTCCCATAAGGGCGAGCATGTCTGCGACTTGATCGGCGCGAACGCCTTTGGTTTCGAAGAGTTGCTCTGGTCCAAGATCAATTCCAGTTTGAGGATCAAAGAGCGTTGTCTGCGCATCAACAAGTTGTGAAAGATCCTTATCGCGAGAAACAATTCGCATTCGCATCGAAGACTTTTCGCGTTGCACTCGCCGTGCGATTGTTGCGATGACATCATCTGCTTCGACTTGCTCTATTGCAAAGACTGGAACCCCAAGAAGTTTGGTGAATTCAAGACACCTTTGCACTTGCCCATGAAAATCAAGCGGCGGCGGTGTTCGATTTGCCTTGTACTGAGCATAAATCTGTGAACGAAAAGTCCGCTGATCCCCCGCTGCGTCGATCACCAACGCAAGCGATGTCGGTCGCTGTTCACGAAGAAGACGCATCATCATCCCAACGAAGCCATAGACCATGTGCGTCGGCTCGTTCGTTGTCGGACTGGTCATTCCACCGCGGATTGCGTAATAGGCACGAAAAAACTGCGCGTGCCCATCAACAACATAGAAAATGTCATTGTTGTCGGACACGCGCAGAACTTTTCAATGAAAATAAATCAGAAACTGGATCAGCCTTTTGTACCGATTGCCTTGAGAATCTCGGCTTTCAAGTCGCCTACCAAATCGCTCTTTGGATCAAATCCTGTATGGACATTCACAACTTTTCCATCCATACCAATGATGACGGTTGCAGGAATGCCGTCGAAACCATATTGCTTCACGACATCGCC
>CAMDEL010000033.1 GCA_945896765.1 Singulisphaera sp. GP187 | reverse complement strand
CTGACGAATCTGGCTCTTTGTCTCGTCCATTCGTGAGGTCAAGAGCAGTCGTTGTTTTTCCTGAAGCGCAACATAATGTTCCGCAGAATCGAGACGACTTCGCAGCGCGCGAACTTGGCTGTCGACGAGGTGAAGGCTGACGAGATCGGTGATGAGAGTCATTGGAATTATGAGGTTAGCAGACCTTCGCCGTGCCACCAAAGTGCTGAAAAATCCGCAAACGACTAGTTCGCCAGCAACCACCACGCCAAGGGGCCTGCGAGCAATAACGAGTCAAAAACATCGTATAAACCGCCCATCCCTGGCAAAATGCTGCCCGAGTCTTTCACGCCCGCCCCTCGTTTCAGCAGGCTTTCGAAAAGATCGCCTCCCGTGCCGACGATGCCTAAAACAACTGCTACGAATGCGCCATAGCCGATTGAAACAGGATCGACGGAGGCGTTGATTGCTGCATCAGAAGAACTGAGTGCGGCCAGACCCGCTCCGACGAGCGCGGAAAGAATCACGCCGCCACAGAATCCTTCCCAAGATTTCCCAGGACTCAACCATGGGATCATCTTGTGGCGACCGATTGAAATTCCCGTGAAATATGCGCCGATATCTGCGCTCTTCACGCACAAAATTGCGCCCGCCAAAGTCCATGCATCTCGGTCGTGCCGCAGGAGAATCCAGAATCCAAGTGGCACGCCGATCGCGGCATACGCCAACAGGACACCGCCGACAGAATTTGCAAAGCCAGTTGTGAGCCGAGTTCGAGCATGGTTGATCGCGCAAGCAATCACCAAAAAGAATGGCCCAGACATAACTATGGGCATCACAAGATGCTTAGGCAGCGCATCTTCAGCGATGCCAACGCTTGCAATTCCAATGAAAATCGCCAAAAAATAGAGTGGTGTGTTCTTGCGATGCTCTGCAGAATTCATAAGTCGCGAAAATTCGCCAGCCAAAATTGGTGCAAATGCAAAAAGACTCAGTAGAACAAGTATTGCGCCAGGTCCAAGTCGCATGAACCCAATCCACAGAATTGGCGTGGAAGAATCGATAACTGCAATTCCTGCAAGTCCCGCAATCAACAGACTTCCAACGATCAAGCGCGTTCGCAACATATGCGGAGTCTAGGAAAAAATAGGATGTTTGATTGCGAGTCAAAAATAGTTCAAATTCATGAACCCGAAATTGAAAATGTGCCTAAAATGACGAAATGTCCTTAATTGCCAACACATCGTCTCGTGCGAAAAATAAACGCACTGCATCTTCTCGCACTTCTGCACCTTCACTCGCTGATCGCGCAATATGGAACGGAGTCCGTTCCGTTCGAAGAATGGAAATTCTCGAATCAATCAGAGCCAATGGTCCATTGACTGTTCCAGACTTGAGTGAACTTTTCAAGCAGGAAAGCACTGGTCTTTACTATCACGTCAAATTGCTGCAGCAAGCGGGTTTGATTCAGCCAGTTGGTAAAGACGGTCGTGAATCATTTGTTGCGAGTCAGTCTTCAGTTCGAGTGAAGTGCAATCTGAAGAATCCAAAGGAATCAAAGCGCCTCCGCAAAATCGTTGATGGATTTGTCGCCACGAGTCAAGAAACATTCGCCGCAGATTCTTCCGCAAGTGGAAGCGGACAACTGCTTCGGGCCTTGCGCTGGGAGAATCTCGAAGCATCGGAAGTCTCAAAAATTAAGGCACTCCAGCAGCAAATTCAGAGCATTCTCGATGTTGCCAAGACTCGACGAGAACGCGCCAAGAAAACTCCGCAGACAATGGCGAATTGGCATGTCGGGTCTTTCATTCAACCTGCATGCGCTGGTCAATTTCCAGTGACTTCGATCGATTGCGTTACGATGGGTTGATGAAGTCGGTTTGCAATTCAAGGCTCATATTTTGAACGACTTCCGAAGAGCGTTCAATCCTGTTCATCCCATCGCAGTTGCAACTGCGACTCTTTGTGCTCTCTTGGTCTTGTGGGATCTGTACACCGTCGTGACATTTTCACTCGATGGCGGGCCGTGGGATTCACTTGATGATCCCGTCGTCACATTGTCAACGTTGAACGAGTATGAAGCGCGCACGATGCACGATGAGATTCTGTGCTCGCTTGATCCGATCTCGACAACGGACTTCGGTCAGAGTGCCAAGGATGCGCAGCAGAACTGGGATGATTTGCGAGATGAAGGAATCGAAATTGGTGCGATTGATGATGGTGTTGAATTGGATACGCGCCGCGATGAAGCCCTCGCGCTCTTCGCTCCTGATGCGCAAGTCGAACCGCTTCCGACGATCAGTCGAGTGGCATTGATTGTCGGATCAGTTGTTTTATATTCGACCATGTTGTTTTCGCTTGGCTGGCTTGGTGTCATTCTTTGGAAGCGCAGGAAACATGCCGAATCTCAATTTGCTTCGACACTATCCATGCCCATCGCAGGTGCGTGGTATGGCCTGATCGTATTCCTCTATGCATTCATCGCCCTCGATGTGGTGATGTGGTCGACTTATGTTTTGCCGCTCTCGGAAGCATGGCTAGAAAAAGTCGGTGGGTCTGTGATGGTTCTTGCAATTCCGCTGGTGGCCTGCGTTACGTGGTTGTTTTGTGCGCGGCCAAACCATTTGTATTTGGAGGCATTTGGATTTGGTTCGCGGCTTACACAGATGAAGGTTCGTGCAACGTTGGCGATGAGTGCAGCGGTCATTGGTCTTGACGGAGTCGTCTTGACGCTTCTGTCGTATGTGCTGCCTGAAAGTTCGCAGGCAAATGTCTGGTGGGAATCACTCGACGAAAAATTGATGTTCGGTTCTGCATCGTCCGCGATCCTGACCTCGCTTGATGCGGTCGTTGGCGCACCAGTTGTTGAAGAAATCATTTTCCGAGGCCTCTTGTTTGGTGGACTGTTTAGCAGGTGGGGTTTTTGGCCAGCGGCTCTAGGTTCATCCTTAGTATTCGCATCCGTTCACGGTTATGAATTAGAAGGAACGATTTCAGTCCTCACGACTGGAATATTTCTCTGTTGGCTCTATGCACGCACAGGCCGCTTGTGGGCGCCAATGCTGGCGCACGGACTCTTGAATGCGATTGTGGTCCTGCCACAGTTTGCGATTCGAGAACTCGCTCAAAATATGTGACGACACTTTGCTCAGGTTTTATGGACACACGCCCCATGCGCTGAGCATTGTTGTCAAGTCTGGACCAGAGACAATGCCATCGCCATTCAAGTCACCAGCGCCGCCGCCGCCCCAATTGCTCAGGATCACGCTGAGATCTGATCCGCCAACAACTCGATCGCCGTCAAGATCCGCTATGCAGGGCGGTGCGGTTGGTCCAAGTTCTGCGATGCCGATGTGCGCATAGCCACCGCCAGCAAGATTGAGATCATTCCATTTGCTATTACTGCCGAGCATTTCAGCATAATCCTCGAGTCCGCCTGAATTATTCGGCTCGCCAGCATTCCAATTGGTGAATGCCACGGCTTCGCCACTCGACCAGACAAATGTTCCTTCGCTTGCTTCGTCATTGAAGCCAATCCAACTGCGTCTATCGGTACCACTGATGTTTCCAAAGTTCAGATGTACCCAATCACTTTCAGCAAGATCGTTGATCGTCACCAAATGTCCGCCTGCAGAGATGGCAGTTGCTTCAGCTGCTGCCCAAGTTGTCGTTGTGTATGCAACATAGCGATGATTGTTTGCAGGATTCGTCGCATCGAGCAACCATCCTGAACCGATGGTCAGGTTGCCAGTTCCAGTTCCTGTTGCTGCGTACGCTCCAACGCGAATTCCATATGAATGACCAGCTTGAGAATTGAAGGTGACCGTCGCACTTGTCCCACAGGTGTCGTCATTGCATGCGATGACAAGGGCGGGATCTGGACAATGAGTGCAATCGCTATAGACCGCAAGTTTGTTATCAAAGGTTGATCCGCAGAGGTCGATTTTTACGAAGTCGTTGGATGGAGCAGTCCAGCAATACCAGATGTCGTTATAGATTTGACTCGTGTTGAAGAAGAGGCACGATGGCGCAGCAATTCCATCGGTCGTTGCGCCAACGGTGGAGTATGCGGTGACGCCATAGCCAGAAATCGCTTGGGGAAAATTGCAATCGTTGTTGGGGGATTGCGCATTCGCAATTGACACGACAAGGCCGAACATGCCGATTGAGATCAGCGCATAGTTGTTCTTCATAACACCAACATACATCTGTATTGAGAGCGGAGCAAATAAAAACTATAAAACTCGTAAAAAAACCAAATGGAATTTTACTCTCTATGGCTTCTTGATTCGCTTCAGATTTGAATCAACGACGATCCACGAATAAACCGCAGTTGGCTGATTCGTTCTCCACGAATTTGCGCAAAGAGAGCGCAAGGGGTTCCGGCGCTTATCGCCTTCTGCGGACCTGTTCGTTCAATCATCCAAGCACTGACTGCATCGGGCTGAGCGACGATTGTCGCAATCTCGATATCGATGCCGCCTTCGCTGCGAATCCTTTCCAGAACCAGACGCAGTGCATGAATGTCAACGATGTTCTGGACACCATTGGGGCTGATGTTTTCAATCGTGACATCGATGTGCACGAAGTCTTCCAAGCGCTCCAACTGTCCATACTGAATCAACATGAGATATCGCAACAAGAGATCACGAGATCGATTGCTTGAAAGTGTTGAGTCGTCGATCAATACGTGAGTTGCGACGGCAGGAAGTGCTTCTTCGATCGAATTGAAGATCGGAAAAAGTTTTTTCAAATTCGAAAGTTCGATTGACTCTCGAACATGAGGTTGAACTGCAGCGAGCGCAAGTCTCAATTCAGCTGGTGGTGTATCTCTCGCAATCTGCACCAGCAGGCCAATCGTAGAACTCGACAGATAATCGACATCGCGCATATCGAGCACAATGTGAGCCTGCTTCGACGCGTGTCGGTCTATGACTTGCGCAAGTATGTCGCATCCTGATTGATCGAGTCGTCCTTGCAAACGAATGATGACAACTCCTTGGGCGTGTTCGACAAGATGCGAGAGCATTCGGAAAGAATAGGCGAGGAACTTACGCCCGAGGCGGTCAGTTGCAATTTCCCCAAGCGGAGAGCATCACGGTCAAGTCGTTGCCGTCGACGATCAGATCGTGATTAAAATCTGCTGGATTTGAAGCTGAAAGTGTTCCCCAAGCACCAAGCAAAGCAGCAAGATCGCTGCCTGTGACTGCACCATCGTGATTGATATCCGCAACACATTGGTTTGGCACACTGTTTGGATTTGCGGGATCGCTGCCCGCATCAATTTCGTCGCGGTCATAGAACCCATCGCCGTCTCGGTCAATTCCAATTCGCACAGTCGATCCAATCGGCACGAGTGTGTATGTCAACTCAGATCCTGCGCCAGCAAGCGCGAGCAGCGCAGCTGGCGTGAGAATTTCCGCGGAACGATCTGATTGGAATGCGCCACCAACATAGGAATATCCACGCTGAATATTTCCAACTCGACCTTTGACGATCAAGCCGACCTGACCCGTGCTTGCGATTGTGCGCATCTGAGTGATCCGTGCTGTTTCGTCGCCGGTTCCTCCTGCGTTCGATGCGAAGGCTTGAGCACCAACGCCCGCGTGAGTATCGCCAGAGAAGCTCAATAAATATGCCTCGACATCGCGTCTGCGAGTGGCCGAAATCGCACCTGTGCCGAAGGTGAACCCAACATTGAACAGTTCGGCGAAAGTCGAAAATTCAGCATCGTGATTGAATCCAAATCCGCGTGTCGCTTGAGTCGAAGCGATGTTCGCGCCCGTTTTTTCGTGCAGGTTTCGCATTTGTGAAATCTTGCGATTCTGCTCAACAACTCCCAGTGGGAGTCCGATCTTGAGACTTGTCCCCGAACTTCCTGGATGGCAATCGACGCACTTTGTATTGCCTCCGGGTGCACTCGGCAGACTGTCAAATGTTTCAAAGAAAGTTTTGCCGGCAAGTGCGCTGCCAGTTCCAGTGCTCGTTGAAATCGCAGTACTGAGCGTGTTGTCAATGGAGCGATTTGGATTTGGTGGGAATGTGATCGTCGCAACATACGCTTTGAATTTCGCCATGTCCGCAGTACTCAACAGCGCATCCGCTGCCTGCAAGTGGGTAAATGCGGAATTGAAATCCTCGATTCCTGGTTTCTCCCCACGCCAGTGGAGTGGTTCATTTCCAATAATTCCTTGGAATGTTTGCGTCACAAGTGGCCCCTTCATCGGATGCCAACTGTCGCATTGACCAGTGACTACGCATGTTTGATTGAACGAAATCATCTCTCCCGCAGGATTGCCAAGATCCCATGCAAGGTGATCGGTGCGAGTATCAAGATGACATGATGCACACGAAGCTTGCCCGAGTCCGCTGGTCAGATGCGTATCAAACATGAATGGCCGACCGTCACGAATGGCGGCCGGCGTTGGGTCATAAAAAGAAGTGCGCGCAAGTTCGACAAGCGATGACACGCTGCTTGTTGAAATCGATCCCGAGAAGCGATTCAGGGTGTAAAGCCGCGAGCCATCGAACGAAAGTGCAAGGCCAGACGCGCCCTCGCCTACGGAAAACGTTGCCAATCGTGCGCCGGTCACATCTGTCGCAACGACGATATTGGAACCGATTCCGCAGACATAGGCTCGTGCTCCCGCCGCGTCCCAAATAATGGAACGCGGGTCACCGATCGATTGTGCACGTTGCAGAATCGGGATGCTTGAGGTTGTGTATGTGAGGTGCGGATTGATGTCCGCAATCTGAATCGTCGAAGGCGTTGCCTGTGCAAATGAGGCAATTTCGCTGCGAATAAACTTGCCATTCAGGTTCGATTCAAATCGAATCTCATTGCGTGCCTCTGACCCGACCACGCACACTCTTCCATCTGGCCGCACAGCAATTCCCGCGACAGTTGTCATCAAACCATTGGCATACGAGACAGCAAGCGTCGTCGTATCAATGATCGCAACATCGTGATCAAGCACATCCCAAGTGATGATTGAAGTCCAATTCCGATTGTTGCCATCAAGCCACTGACCTGCGGAATTCTTGCGCGCTATATGCGCGACTTTCGGAGGTGTTGGTTGCCCTGCAGTTCGTGCGGGAACGAACTGCGTTCCTGAATTTGCTGGAGGATTCGCGCCGCCGTATGGACCTACTGTGGAGTTGACAGCAGCGCGCGGAATAATCACCGAATGATTTCCTGATTCGAAGATTGCGGCGTAGACCTTGGTGCCATCTGGACTGACTGCAAGTGCGCGTGGATCCTCTGCGGCGATCGCAATCGTGGTGCCAGCTGCAGTTGGATTGAGTGGATCGATGACACGAACTTGATTCAGTTGCGAGAGCGTGATAAATGCGCGCTGCGGACTTCCAGCAAATGCGATGTCGCATGGTTCATCGCCGACAGTGACGGTGCGAATGACACGGAGCGCGGACAGGTCGACGATGCTGATCGAATCGCTGATGAGGTTGGCAACCCACGCCTCAGTATTCGATCGTGCTCGAACCGAGACTGGATCAAGTCCGACAGGAATGGAAGCAAGCAGAACGGGAATTCCGCCGCTGGCAGAAATATCAAAGACTTCAAGTCGATTGTCTGCTGTATTGACCGCAAGCAGTCGATTGCCAGAAGGTGTGACCTCGAGTGGGTGGACTTGTGGAGATTCCCAATTCACAAAGTTGGATTGAGCTGATGCAGATGAAACTAGTGCAGATGCAACTTGGAATGCGCATGCAATCACGCAGATCACTGGGCAGCTTGCCCGAATCAATGATTGGCGAAAAAATAGTGACGCATCCATACCTGACAATATGCCAGAGAAACAACAATCGGACAAGTATTATTTGAAAATCACTTCAGAATGCGAAAAAAGTCAAGAATTGGATGGAGGATTTGCATTGGTTCATAATGGTGATAGATTTAAAAAAAGATGCGTTTTATTTTCTGTGGGTTGTTCGCCGTTTACTGGACTTCGCATATTGCGTTGGCGAAGGTCGACTTCACGCCATTCACCAACGAAGGGGTAGCACGCGGATTGAATTATCTCGTTGCGACGTATGGTTCCGGTCCAGGCTTTCTCGGGTCGGGATTATGCGCTGCAGATATCGATGGCGATGGAAACACCGACATCGTTGCGATGGGAAAGGCATCTGGAATCATCGCGGTCTATCGAAATGTTGGCGGAGGAATGTTCGCTTTGCAAACATCAACTATTGCACCGCTCTCCGTGGGTTCAAGCATTGCAGCGGGGGACTTCGATTCGGATGGAGATCTTGATCTTGTGTTTTCGCAGATGGGCGGACCTCCACGCCTGTATAGACAAGACGCGCCATTCGTCTTCAGCGATATCTCTACGCAAGCAGGATTGACTGGCGATCATGCGGGACGCACCATCGCATGGTTCGATGCGAATGGAGATGGGCGGCTCGACATTCTGATGGCTTGCTATACAGGATATTTGGCTGGGTTGACTACATCGACCTCGCGGATTTGGCGCAATAACGGTGATGGAACATTCACGGATGTCACAATCGCATCAGGTCTTGGTGTGCAGATGAAAACATTTGTTGTCACGCCGTTTGACTTCGATCACGATGGAGATGCAGATTTATATTTCTCGAATGATCGTGGGTTTATGGCGCCGACTTCTATTGGCAATCGGCTTTACAGAAATGATGGCGGATTTTTTACTGACATTTCTAACGGTTGCGGCGCATCTCCTGGATATGACTCGATGGGCGTGGCTGTTGGCGACTTGGATGAGAACGGTTTGATGGACTTGATGACGACAAACCTTGCGACGACGAATCAGCCACTTGGCGCGATCAATCCGCTCTTCATGGCGTTGAGCATCGGGACATTTCAGGAGTCGAGTGTTGCCTGGGGAATCATCCCCCTAATTGCCGACGAAACTGGCTGGGCCGTTCATTTTCTCGATGTGGATAACGATGGGCTCTTGGATGTTTTTCTAAATAATCAATTCACTCCTGATCGTTTCTTTCGTCAGGATTTTTCAGGTCACACTCTCGAGATGGCGGAAGCCGCGAATCTTCTTGGCAGCTCTGGCGTCTCATTCTGTTCTGTCGTTGCGGACTTTGATAACGATGGTGGCCTTGACATTCTTTCCAATCATGGAAGTAGCACTCTTCGATTGATGATGAATCACGAAGCGATCGAGCGGTCTTGGTTGGAATTGCGAATGCGCGGCGAGGGATTGAATCGCGACGCAATCGGCGCGCGGCTGGTCATTCAGGCGAATGGCCATTCAATGATTCGTCAGGTGTTCGCTGGCGGCACTGGATATTTGGGAATGAACGATCCGCGAATTCATGTGGGATGCGCAAATGCAGTGAGTGCGAATGTGCAAGTTTGGTGGCCAAACAGTTCGACCACGCGAGTGCTGACCAATTTGCCGACTTCGAAGCGTTGGACGATCTATCCACCATCTGCTTTGGGCGATGGAAATTTCAGCGGCGAGGCTGATGCGGCAGATTTGATTCTCTTTGATCAGTGCGCTGCGCAGATTGGGCTGACCGTTGGTTGTGAAATGTTTGACTTTGATGGCAACAGCCTTCTCAACGCCGCGGATCGAAGTGCGCTACAGATTCGAATCAATCGAGACGCGGCTGATGTGAACAATGATGGTCTGGTCAATGGCGGAGATCTGTCGATACTTCTGAGCGGTTGGGGCAGCAACTCTTCTGGCGATATCAATCACTCAGGTCTGGTCGATGCAGTTGACTTGGCGATGCTGCTTGCGGCTTGGGGCTGAGAGTGAGCCGGGAGAGTGAACGGTGAGAGATTGCGAAATTATTTTGATTCGTATTCGCCGTGATACGTAATCTGCAAGCAGTTGTTGAACATATTGAGCATCGAAATCAATCCAATCATCGCAGTCAATTCGACAATTTCAGCTGTGGTGTAATGCAACTGCAGAGTCGCAAAGAGAGAGTTCTCGATTCCGTTGGCATCTCTCTGAGCTGCGCGCGTGTATTCCACGGCAAGTCGTTCACGATCGGTCATCAGATCAGGTCGATCGAGGAGTTTCAGTGGATCCCCAGAATCGTCGACGATTCCCAACATACGAGCGATTGAGACATGCGATTGTGTACAGAATTGGCATTGATTGTGGCGAGAGGCTTCAAGGATGATCAGTTCCTTCACCCGTCTTTCGACAATGCCTCCTGGATAGACCGCTTCACTTGTTGCTGCGAATGCGCGTAGAAGTTCTGGGCGCAGACTCATTGCCTGCAACATTTCCACAGGCAAATGACCGTGTTCAAATAATTTTGCGCTCTCAGAAAATGCTGGAGAGTCACGCACGGCTTCAAAGGCGACGCGAATCTGATCGTTTGTCGGATGGACTCGCATCTTCAGAGTCCGATCATTCCGCTTTGGGCTCGCATCCACAATCACGAAGGAACCTGCGAATGTGACCAATCTCGTCGTTATCGTCGAGCGTGTGATGCCCGTGCCGAGGGACAGCAAAGGTCATTTCTTTTCCGTTGAGTTTGACTTTGAGATGTTCTTTCTTCGTCTCTTCCGTTGTTCCCCCGAGGCCCTCGAACATATGAACGATATCTCTCCAGTGAATATTGTGAGATGTTGGGTGCGCAAAAATCTGCTTGAGAGTGAGTTGAGTGTGCGGCATAATTTCCGATTCTATACGCCAACGAGAAAGTTATTCTGCTGATCCAAACACGATTTGGAAAAGCAAAAATGCGTTCAGCAGAGCGATGATTGCAGTAATGATCCAGGCGGTTGCAATCAGCCAAGGCGCATTCACAAATCGCCCCATCTTGATCTTGCTGCTCGTGAACCACACTAAAGGCACAACTGCAAACGACAGTTGGAGTGACAGAATGACCTGACTCAGGATCAGCAATTTATTCACACCTGAAGCGCCATACATCGCAGCGACAATGACTGCAGGAATGATTGCGATCAAGCGCGTGATCAATCGTCGCATCCAAGGTCGCAGTTTGATGTCAAGAAAACCTTCCATCACCACTTGCCCAGCAAGCGTCCCAGTCAAAGTCGAATTCTGCCC
>CAMDEL010000032.1 GCA_945896765.1 Singulisphaera sp. GP187 | reverse complement strand
GACACCAGAAAAAATGGAGGTCAAGTTATGACGTCCTTTCAATTACTTGCTTCATGGTTTCTGCCTTTGGCACTTCTTGCGCCAATCGCTGCTTGGCGTTTTCTCTCGCCTCGGCGCCGAGTTCGAATCGGCTATTCATCTCAGGCGCTGCTTTCTGCAGCGGGTACTTCGATGGCGCTGCGAATGCGCTGGATTGTTCCTGTTCTGCGGGGATTTGCAATCATTCTCTTAGCGATCTGCCTTGCTCGACCAGTCATCGCCAATCAACAAACAAAAGTATTCGTTGAAGGTGCCGCGTTGCAATTCCTAGTTGATCGTTCAGGTTCGATGCGAGCGATGGACTTCCAACTAGATGGAAAGCAAGTGGATCGTCTTGTCGCGGTGAAAAGTGTGGGCGGTGCATTCATCCAAGGTGGCCAAGGATTGCAAGGACGATCAGATGATCTGGTTGGCTTGATCACCTTTGCTCGATATGCGGACAGTTTGTCGCCATTGACACTTGATCATGGATATGTCGTTGATGTTCTGAACAAGATTCAACCTGCAAAGGAACAATCAGAAGATGGAACGGCGATTGGCGAGGCAGTTGCGCTTGGTGTCGAGAGACTCCGTGATGCGATGAAGAACGCACCAATTGAAAAGGGTCGACAACCAATCCAAAGTGCGGCAATCATTCTGTTGACTGATGGCGAGAATAATGCTGGCGACATTGATCCGCGCGTCGCGGCCGATCTCGCAGCAACATATGGAATCAAGATCTATGCCATTGGTGTCGGTACGCGAGGAAACGCTCCATTTCCAGTTGGGACTGACCCATTTGGGCAGCAAATAACTCGCAATATGCCTGTAACAATCGACGAGGTCCTATTGAAAGACTTGGCAAAACGAACCGGCGGCGAATATTTTCGTGCGACCGATACAAGCACGCTTCAAGCGATCTATGACCAAATTGATAAGTTGGAAAAGACAAAGACCGAACAACGACAATCGATGCATTACACCGACCTTGCTGTTCAGCCATTTCGATTTGCAGGATTTGCATTTCCGCCACTCCTCGGTGGCGTCTTATTGCTGTTGTGTGCTGAACTTCTCTTGGCAACAACTCGTTTTCGTAGCGTGAATTGAGAACCAATGGAAATCGAATACAACAATCTTTCAGCATTGAATTGGATGTGGCTCGTGGCAGCACTGGCAATCACCGCTTCGATGGCTGTCGCTTGGCGCAGACGCGCGCTACGCACGATGATTGACGCAAATTTGCTTTCGAAGATTGCGCCAGAGTTTTCGATCTGGCGCCCTGCTCTGCGTTTCGCGCTGATTCTGTTTGCGATGATTGCTGTGGTCGCTGCGATGATCGATCCACGATGGGGAACTGAAAGCGAAGAAATCAAGCGACGCGGTGCTGACGTAATGTTTGTCGTTGACGTCAGTCGTTCGATGCTTGCCGAAGACGCGACTCCAAACCGACTCAGCAGAGCAAAAGTTTTTATTGATGATGCACTTCGGCAGATGGCAGGCGATCGAGTTGGTCTTGTGGACTTTGCTGGAGTTGCTGCGATGCGTACTCCGTTGACCCTGAATTATGGTGCTTTTATGACTAGCGTTGACGATCTTCGCCCCAAGGATGCCGTTCGCGGAGGATCAATGCTGGGCGATGCGATTCGAGTTGCAGCAGAAAGTTTTTCGAGTGATGCGACTGCTGGCCGCGCAATTGTCATTCTGACTGATGGCGAGGACATGGGGAGCGATCCCGTCGCAGCCGCGAAGGAAATCTTCGAGAAGCAAGGAATTCGAATTGTGACCGTAGGAATCGGCGACTCTCGTGACGGCGGTCGCATCCCAGTTGAGACTGATGGAGACCGAACATGGATGGTTCACGATGGACAAGAAGTGTGGTCGAAGATGGATGCCAACACTCTGCGTGATATCGCTCAAAGTGGAGGCGGATTGTTTGTTCCAGCTGGTACTGCACAAGTCGACCTCGGCGATATTCTTCAGCGATCGTTTTCTGATCTGGAACGTGGCGAATTTGAGACTTCGACTATTCAGCGATCGATTCCAAGATTTCAGTGGCCCGCTGGGTTTGCGCTCATCCTGCTTATATTGGAATGTCTGATTCCAGATCGCAAGTCGGTGAAGAAGAGCGCAAGAGTTGCAGAGGCGAATGAACTTTTATTGCAAAGAGGTGTGTCATGAAAGTGCAAGCACGACAATTCATCCAAACTTTTGTCCTTGCTTGCACGATCTGCCCAATAGGCGCGAATGCACAAACGCAGAGTTCGCCGGCAATTCCATCGGTAACAACTCCCTCGAAGAATGCATCGCAGAAGATCGAGCCTCGAAAAGTTGTTGATTCTGCAGCTTTTCGCGCCGCCGTCGCCGAAGCGCGCAAGGCGATGGATGCTGGGGACTTTGCTGCGGCTGAGAAAGCCTATGCACAAGCCATTGCCGCGGACTCTTCCAATTCGCGTGCGCAGTTCAATCAGGGAGTGGCTCAATACAAAAGTCAAAATCTTCAAGGATCATCTGAATCATTTGCAGCAGCAGGTCAAATTGGTGATCCTGCTGTGGCTGAAGGTGCAATGTTCAATCAAGGCGATGCTGCCTATAGCGGTGCAATCAAGATCATCGACTCTGATGACTTCAAAGAGTCTGTGGGCGATTCTGCACAAGACCAAGGAAATCCAAAGCGAAAGGAAGCGATTGATGCGGCTATTGAGGCAGCGACCAGAGCGTTGACGCATTTCAAAGACGCCGCATCGGCCGATCAGTTCGATATCGATGCGCGTTACAACGCTGAAACTGCAACACGACTGCTGAAAATGCTCGAGGAGAAGAAGAAAGAAGAAGAGAAGAAAGACGGAGGCAAGAAGGACCAAGACAAGAAAGACGAAGGCAAGAAAGACGAAGGCAAGAAGGACGAAGGCAAGAAGGACGAAGGCAAGAAGGGCGAAGGAGAAAAAGGCGATCAAAAAGATCCGCAAAATGGTGAGCAAGGCGAGCCCAAAGACGATCAATCAAAGGATGGCCCACCAAAAGATGAAGGCCAGCAAGAGAAAGATAAACAAGGCGAAGTAGGTGAGAAGGACCAAGGCGAGAATGGCGATCAGCAGGAAGGAGATAATCCCAAGGAATCAGAAGAGAAGAAGGAAGAGAAGATGCCAGATCAATCTAAGGATGGCAAAGAAGCAGCGCCAAAGCCCGAAGATAAAGGGCAAAAACAAGCAGAAGGCCAGAAGCCCGGCGAAGAGGCGCAGGGTCAGGAATCGAAAGGTCAAGCATCTCAGGCCGGTGAACCCGTCAAAGATGCGCCAATGACAAAACAAGAAGCAGATCGTCTTTTACAAGCAGTCCGTGACCGAGAAAAGAGCCGCAAGGAAGACCGCGAAGCGAAGGAACTTCAGAAACCGACACGGCGAACTCCTGCAAGCAAAGATTGGTAAACCGATGCGCAAATCAAGAATCAACCCCAGTATTGACCGATAGAAAGAAAGAGAATATGAAGATGAATCTTCGCCAAATCCTCGCTTGTGCTTTATGCGTCTTCTTTGTTTTTGCAAACGCGTATGCCAACGCCGCCGACGTCGAATTTTCTTTTTCTCCCCGCGAAACTTGGATTGGGAGTCCATCCATTCTCAAGATCATCGTGCGTGATGGAGATGTGATTGGCGAACCAGTGCTGCCAAAAGTCGCTGGGCTTGATTTCGAGATTCAACCTGGACGCCAGACGATGAACTCGATGCAAATCACCAATGGCAAGACGACACGAAGCAATACCACGACAATCACAATCATGATCACCCCATCGGTTGCTGGGGTGATCAATATCCCTCCAATCAGCATCGTGGTTGATGGTGTGAATCACAGTATCGAGCCCACTTCAATATCGTCCTCTGTCTCCACAACTGGCGACCTCTTAAGCGCACAAGTCATCGGCAATTCAAAGAGATCATGGATCGGTCAACCACTCGATGTAACCCTTCGCATTCTGGTCAAGCCTTTTCAGAGTCCTGAACATCGCGTGACTCTCGGCGAAGCCGATATGTGGCAATTTATCGATCAGGACCGATCTGAATTTGGCCCATTTATGAAAACGCTTCGAGAAATGATGCAGAATCGACAAAGACCAGTCGGAAACGAACAGTTGATTGATGGGAAAGCTTATTTGGTCTATGAAATACCAGCGCAAATCATTCCTTCGACGAGCGGTATTCCAGATTTCAGTGAAATTCGGATTGCATGGAATTATCCCACTCGCATCAGCGCCGCCCGTGATTTCTTTGGCCGAAATGAACTCTCAGTCAGCGCAACAAAGCCGATCAGTGCAAGCGCATCTGCCGTCAATATCGACGTGCTTCCATTGCCAACTGAGGGGCAACCAAAGTCTTTCCAGGGTGCAGTTGGTTCATTCACAATCGATGCTTCTGCCAAGCCCAGCAGTGTCTCCGTTGGAGATCCGATCACACTTACATTGACAATGACTGATCGTTCCGGATCTCGGAATCTTGAAACAGTGCAACCGCCAAAGTTAGATATTCCCTCGATTCAATCTGACTTTCGAATGCCCACAGCGCCACTCGCCGGATCGGTCAAAGGAAACACAAAGACCTTTACCCAAACACTTCGCCCGACTCGTGCAGGTGTCGACAAGATTCCACCGATCGAGTTTTCATGGTTCGATACTGTTGCAGGTGAATATCGAAGTGCATCGACGATGCCGATTGAAATCAAAGTTGTCGCATCCGAACGCATCGCGACAGATGCGATCTTGGGAACTTCAGCAGGCGCAACCACACCTGCCAAACAACTCACTGCAACCGAGGGTGGCCTGACGGCGAATGTTGCGCCAACCCTTGCAATGGTTCGGGATCAATCACGGAGTATTGGTTTTCTTGCTGGAATTGCAATGTTTTTAACACCTCCAATTGCCTGCGCTGCGATCTTGCTTCTGCGACGTCGAAGCGATCGATATGCAGGCGACGTGGCATTTGCGAAAGAGCAAGGTGCGCGAGGTGCTGCGAATAAGCGACTTGCTGTCGGGGATGGCGCAACTGCACTTGTTGGATACATCGCTGATCGCATCAATCAACCCAGCGGAACCGTCACTCGCGCAGAAGCGCGAAGTTCGATGACGGCCGCGAACGCATCGAACGAGTTGCTGGAAAGAGTCGATCGACTTCTGGCACAATTCGAGCGCTCTCGTTTTTCGGCGGGGAATGATTCTGGTGCCTCTTCCGAATCGGTCACGGAAGCAAAGTCCTGTATTCAAGGACTTGAAAAACTTGACTGGCGCAAGGCGCGCGCCGCACATATGGAGAAGCGGTCATGAGAACAATTGCTCTGTACAAATCGCTTCGCAATTCTTTTGCATTCTCTGTGGTCGTCCTATCAATGACAACATTCGCTCAAGCACAAGTCTTATCGACACCACGGGTCAGTGACGAAACCAACCTCGTGATCGCAGCTGAAGCTCAGAGTAAATATGATGAGGCGTCAACATTGGTTGTCAACGATCCAGAATACGCACGCGAACTTTTCCGCGAATCTGCCGCGAAGTTTCAGCGCATTGTCGATAGCGGAATCTCCAACGGAGAACTCTTTTTCAATCTGGGAAATGCGCTTGTGCAATCCAATGATCTTGGCAGAGCAATCGGTGCGTATCTTGAAGCTCTGCGACTCTTGCCGGGAGATGCACGAATTGAAACGAATCTTGCACATGCACGATCTCTCGTCGCAACGAATGCGACGTCCACTGCAGAAAACGAACCTCTGGATAGAGTTGCGGCACTTTGGAAAGTGGTCGGATTTCCCGCACGCGTCTGGGCAGCTTTCATTTCATGGACATTGGCTTGGACCATCATCGTTGCTGGCATTCTCTGCGGATGGACAACTCGAGTGCCGTGGCGCCCCCTACTGATTTGTGTCTCTGCGATCTGTATCGGAATTTCTCTGACGGTCGGAGTCGACGCCCTTCGTCGAGAAATCAATCCACCCGGCGTGCTTGTCAACGATCAGGTTGTTGTGCGCAAAGGCAACGGCGAAGGCTTTGCACCTGCGTTCACCGAACCACTCAATCGTGGAGCAGAATTCACGATGATTGAAATGCGCCCGGGTTGGTATCGCATTCGATTGACCGACGGTCAATCAGGATGGGTCAAGACCTCTGACGCTCAAGTTGCAGGCGAAGTTGCAGGCGAACTCGCTCGCGCGAGTGAATAAAAAAATCCGCAAATGCGGATTTAAAAAACGGAGAGGGTGAGATTCGAACTCACGGTGAGCACGAGGCCCACACTAGTTTTCGAGACTAGCTCCTTCAACCGCTCGGACACCTCTCCAGGTATTACAAGTATCGCCTTGAATCGTCAGCCTGTCCAATTGCTCAAAAGCGTGGTGAGGTCATTCCCGTTGACAATTCCATCAAGATTTATGTCAGCAGGCCCGCTGGTTGTTCCCCATGCTGAGAGAAAGATCGCCAGATCTTGGCCGTTGATAAGTTGATCGCCATTCAGATCGCCAGGGTGAAGTTCGCACGCGTCGGCAGTTCCGTTGCCATTGCTGTCCGCGCAGGTTGTGCCAGCGCCGCGCCAATTCGCTCCTGCGGCCGTTGCATCTGCCTGCGACATGATCAAGCAGAAACCGTTGGGGAAGCACGCAGCGCCCTGAGGTAGCGGGCAGTTGGTACTGGCGCAGGTCGTTCCATTGCCCTGGTATACGCCCCCTTGTGACGCACATGTAGTCGGACTCACAGGACCGATGCAGGTTCCATCGGACTTGCAGCAGGCCCCAGTCGGAAAGCAGACATAGGTCGCACACTGACTGCCTTCTGGTCCAGGGCTTCCGCCGGCGGAAAGGCATGATTGGTATGACAAACTGACGCATCCACCAGTCGAAGCGAAGCAACAAGCATTATTTCCCTGCGGTAGACAAATTGTACTTGAACAAATTGATCCATCACCACGATATGCCCCGCCAGCAGATTGGCAGTCTGCTTGAGTCGCGATTGCGCAATTCGTTCCGACACAACATGCACCTTGTTGTGCAGCGCAATTGATGGGCGTGTATGTAGCCCGTATGACCCAGTCGCCACTGGGACGACAAAGAGAAGGCAGTTGCGCGAAAGTTTTCCATCCAACACCGCAGCCGAATGAACCACAATTCAAAAGATAGAGCCAATTTTTACTCGACTGTTGCAGACCGCTTGTATCTGTGGTTGGAAATGCGTTGCTGGAACTCGGAGGTGCAACTGTGCAAGGATTTTGCGTTTGATTGTTGTGCTCATCAATGCGATAGCCAATGGAAAATGTGTGACTCCCATCGTCATCGAGATAGATCTGATCGGGATCATTCGGGTCGATCATGAACTGAACATTCACGCCGGTTGTTCCCGGAGCGAGCACAATATGTGGGATCATTTTTCCATCGGATGAAAATGTGAACTTCAGAGTCCCGGTCGCAGGAGTCCCTTCCCAGACCATGATGGACCACTTCGTGGTTGTTTGCACTGTGGCATTACTTGTCGCGAAAATCATCTCGGTCATATCAAGACGCAGGGGAAAAGCTGCAGCTGGAAGTACATAAGAAGCAGCGGCAGCTTCGGTTTCTGCAAATCCCGCTTGCACAATGAATGAACCCCCGCCGAAGTTTGCATCTGTATGTGCCACCGTTGCCGAAGGACATGATCCCGCGATTCCGCCTTGGTCTTGTCCTTTGCCTTGGAGGATGATCTTCATCGATGGAATGTCGCGGTACGCGGACCAGATCGGCCATTGGCGGCCTGCAGCAATCGACATATCGTCAAGAATCGTTGCTCGATCTGCAGTCGCGCCAATCGATGAGAGAACGCCGACGATGCAAAAAAAGGAAGTCGCCAGCATTGATTTATAATTCATGTCAAGTCTCCAGAGATTGAGAGTCGAACAATACTGTTTACAAAGTACCACTAGAGATGGTCAAAGCAAAAAAACAAGGTCAAATTTGACCTTGAAATAAGAATTTTATGGGATTTGGACCCGATTCCAGCGAAACGTGGCTTATTTGGTTGGGTACGACTTCACGATGCCGGACTTTTCCCAGTCAATCGTGATCTTGTCAGTTGCGATTTCTTCGATCACAACCTCGAAGTCGCTTCGGCCATCACGCTCAACAAGCGGACGAGCACCATTGATCAACTCCGCAATGCGTCGCTGAATCAGCGCAGTAAACTTGAAACGACCGCCAACTTTTTCAACAATATCATCGCTTTTTAATGCTTCGTTCATAGTGTGGGCTCCAAATGGTTAGCCCATTAGTATAGCGCACCTCAGCGTTCAAAGCAAGCCGCAAAGCAAACCATCTTAGACACGCAATGAAATCAAGCTCATCAATTCACCACTTTTTCCGCCGAATGGGGAACGCCCTTCGACTCGGTCAAGATTGGCACGTGCTGATTCTTGCTGCCCTGTGTGGGATATCTATCGGAGCACTTGCTTTGGTTTTCATCGGAACTATGAACTGGCTTCTGAGGCAACTCGGTCAATTTGCATCGCAAGGAACAACTCAGCTTTGGCTTGCGATCGCTATGCCGCTCGCTGGTGCAGCGATCACGGTCATTGTCTTTCGTATTTTTCCCAGTTCCTTCAAGGGCCATGGTGTCTCGCGTGTCATGCTCGCCGTCCATCGACAAAAATCTGTATTACCACTGAGCCTTGCGCCAAGACAATGGATTGGATCAACGGCAACGATCAGTTCTGGCGGTTCTGCAGGACCAGAAGGTCCAATCGTGGCAATCGGTGCTGCAATCGGTTCAACTTTCGCTTCGTGGCTCGATTTGGATGCAGGAAGAAGAACAACGCTGCTTGGTTGTGGAGCGGCAGCGGGACTTTCAGCTGTCTTCGGCGCACCACTCGCTGGCGTTTTCTTCGTGCTCGAAGTCATCCTTCGAGACTTTACTGCCAGAACATTCACGCCAATCGTGATCGCATCCGTAACCGCCGCTGCGACGGCCCAAACAATTTTGCAATCTCCTGATCCAATTTTCGGTATCGCTCTCATTCATATCGATCAAACTCCGATGCTCTTGGCGCAGACTCCACAATATGCATTGTTGGGCGTGATCATTGGACTTTGTGCCGCAGGTTTCGCAGTTGGTATGAAATCTGCACATCGTGCATTCAACCTTCTGCGCATTTCGCCACTCGTCAAGCCGCTGATTGGAGCTGCGCTGCTTGTCGCATGCGGCGTGGCGTGGACATTGCTGCATCAACAACAATTACCGATGACGACCATCGCAACAAATGCAGGAGAATTGCCGCCATTTTATGGCAATGGATATAAGTTGATCGAGAGTCTGCTGAGCGAACCAATCGGAACCGAAACCAGTGCGCTGGTGCTCTTTGGTTCGCTTGCTCTGCTTATGATTCTCAAAGCGATCGCAACAGCATTCACGCTGGGTTCTGGTGGTGCGGGCGGACTCTTTGCGCCTGGACTTGTCATTGGTGCGATTCTTGGCGCTGCATACAGCGCACTGACGGTTCTGGTGCCAGCGCTGCCGGATGTCTCCCCCACTCATGGAGTTCTGGTGGGAATGGGCGCATTTGTTGCAGCTGGCGCCCACGCACCGCTTGCAGGCGCTTTTCTTGTCTATGAACTGACTCACTCCTATGCAATTCTCTTGCCGCTTCTCTTGGCAGCAGTGATCGCAACTGTCGCGGCACGATTGGTCTATCCAAATAGTATTTACACCGCAGAACTTGCCGCGTTCAATATTCGATTGAGTTCTGTTGCCGATCATTCAATCTTGCGGAGCACATTGATTCGAGATCTTTCACTGTTGCCTTCGGTGCCAGTGCTTGCAAGCGATTCTGCAGAAATGTTGATTGAGATTGGCGAACGAAAGTCAGTTCATAATTTTCCTGTCGTCGATCGTGAGGGGCGATATCACGGATTCGTCTGCGGCAGCGACGTGCGCTCAGCGCTCGTCTATCGAGATGCGCTTCGACTCTTGACGGTTGCTGAACTTGAACGGACAGACTTTGCTCCGCTTGAATCTGATGACACGCTCGACACAGCGCTGCAAAGATTTTCACGCCACGAAACACAAGCGCTTCCTGTGATTGACGCACAAACTCGAAAGCCCATTGGACTGATCAGCCGCAGTCAAATTATGGCTGTCTATAACAGCGCAGTAGGAGCGCAATGAAACCCAGGCCACATCGTGCGGGAGCGTCGTTTCGGCTTTCATCAGCTGTTGAGTTTGCCAGCGTTTTTGCGCGCAAAGCGCGTCGCGATCTCGGATGGATCATCGTGCACGCTGCACCCAATGATCTCGGCCGTACACGACTCGGGCTTTCCATAGGAACACGCGTTGGAAAAGCAGTTCGGCGCGTTCGAGTCAAGCGAATGATTCGAGAGGCATTTCGTTTGGTTCGATGTGAAATCCCACCGGGTATGGATGTAGTCGTCTCTGCAAGATCTCATCCAGATCGACCGCTTGCGGATTACAAACATGCGATTGTGGAAGAATCGAAGCGACTTGCTATTCAACTGAAATTGAACGATCCACGCAGCGAATGAATGATTCGTGCTTTTATGGAACAGGATCTTCGCCGCATCCGCCCCATGGATGACACCGAGCAAGACGACGAAGAGTCAGCCATCCCCCGCTCCACGCGCCATGACGAATAAATGCTTCGGTTGCATAGATCGAACATGAAGGATGAAATCGACATCGGCCTCCAAAGATTGGAGAGAGCACGATTTGATACAAGCGAATCAATGCGATGCAAATTCGCGCAATGAAAGATGGGCGCGCAAGCGAAGGCGATGTCACGGCGCTTCGGTCACGGGGTTTGTCAATGTGCCGACAGATTCGATTGATATCTCCACAACATCTCCATGTTGCAAGTACCTCGGGGGATTTCGCGCGTGCCCGACGCCAGGAGGAGATCCTGTGAGAATAATTGTTCCTTTCAAGAGCGTCATGCCGCGTGAAAGATCGCTGATCAGTTTGGCAACAGAAAAGATCATGTTGGAAGTTGATGAATCCTGCATCAGTTCTCCAGAAACTCGGGTTTGAATTCGAAGATTCTGCGGGTCTTTTATATTGTGTGCAGGTGTGATCTTGCTGAGCGGACAAAATGTGTCGAAACTCTTGCCTCGGCTGAATTGTCCGCCTGCTCCTTGATTTTGCCACCATCGTGCGCTGACATCATTCGCGACTGCGTATGCCTCGACCATTCCAAGCGCATCTGCTTGGGAAACTTCTCGGCAATTCGAGCCAAGAATCACGGCTAATTCGCCTTCGAAATCGACCTGAGGTCCACCCTCACGGCAAATTGC
>CAMDEL010000031.1 GCA_945896765.1 Singulisphaera sp. GP187 | reverse complement strand
ATGAAGTCTCCCGCTTTCAATTCACGAGCAATTTTCTCGCCAAGCGCTTCGGTTGCAGCTTCGTCGGCGAGAGCAATCACTTGTTCAGTTGCAGGATGATTCAATGAAGCCATCCTAGATTTGTTGCGTCTTCGAGCGAATCTGCGATTTGAACAAGAACTGATCTTTGATCCTCGGTGTGCCGCTGAGTGATTGTTCCGATGGCAGTCCAGCCGGAAGGAACTTCAGCCTGCGCATCAATTGCAGCAAGCAGTTCGTGATCTTCGCCATCACTCAACGCGTGCCGCATGAGATTCCCTCGGTTGCAAGGAATATCCGATCCCCTCAGTCGAGCTTGCATTGCCACACCGGAATGTTTGGTCGATGCATCGATGATTCGTGCGGTATCGAGACCGAGTCCATCACTGATATCGATCATCGCATGCAAGCCTTGTTTCAGTTTGTCGGCGAGCTCGTGCGCTTGAGCAACTCGTGGCGTGAAGGTCAAGTGGTGACCCAATCCATCATCTGCAAATGATCCGCCAAGCGGCCCGCTGACGATGAGTCGATCTCCAATCTTCGCTCCGTGGCGCGTGACGACAATCCCATCAGTTCGAGGCGAGGCAAGAATCGTCACCGAAAGCGTCAGCGGACCTGCAGGATCATGATGGACAGATGTATCACCACCGATCAACGGGCATCCAAATTCTGCTGCGTATTTGCGGACAGATTCGAGCAGTTCGCGTGCGCCTTGTGCCCCAAGTGAATGTGGCAGTGTCACCGATGCAAGCGTCGCAACTGGATTGCCAGCCATCGCAGCAACATCGCTGACATTTCGTGCGACGGCTTTGCGAGCGACGAGATCAAGTGGCGTGTTCGCAGTGAAGTGACGACCAGCAACGACTTGATCGACAGCGATAAGTACTTGCGATGATGCCAATTGGACAAGCGCCATATCGTCGCCAGGAGGAATCAAGATATTCTTTGGCAGTGCGCCATTCGCTGCCGCGGCAAGCGCAAGAATTTCCCGCTCATTGACTCGGTCATTCATTCGTTCACTGCCAGTCATTTCGCACCACGATTTTGAAGAAGTTCTTGAGCAATCTTTGCATGTCGGGCAGAAGCCCCCTGTTCTTTGCGAATCACATCTCGTGCAGCCGATGCGATCTGTTCTCTTCGTTTGGGATCAGCGAGGAGTTCGGCGATCGTTGCACGAAGATTCTCTGCGGATGTTTGTACAAGTCCCCCGCTCTTTATTAAAGCATCCGCAGTTGATTGGAAATCGTCGACACGCGGTCCAACAATCACTACTTTGCCCAATCCTGCGGGCTCCATCATGTCAGAACCGTGCAGAATTCCAAATGTTCGGCCAAGGACCACCAGATCGGCCAGACTATATGCCTTGCGAAGTTCGCCAATCGTGTCCAGCACAAATCGTCCTGATGCACTCCCTGCGTGCTTTTCACTTCGCCGGACACTTCCTGGCAACGCTCTGGAAGTTTGATCAAACCACTCAGGTTTTCTTGGTGCGCACAAGAGTTGAACGCCTTCTGGACATGCCGCAGAAATCAGTATTTCTTCACCGAGCGCAGTCGATCCTGCAACGATCAGCGGCATTGATCGGTCAATACCCATCTCTTGCGCCAATTCTTCTGCTCCATCGACATGATCTGCAATCTCTGCAGTATCCCACTTCATCGTTCCAGTGACTGCGATTCGATTGCGTGCAACGCCCATTGCCTCAAACCGATCTGCGTATGCCTGATCCTGAGCCGCAACGCGCGACAATCTTCGAAACATCGGCGAAAGAATCCACCGCACGCGAAGTGAACGTGCAAAACTTCTTGCGCTGAGTCTGCCATTGATGACTGCAATTGGAATGCTCCGATTTGCACAGAGTCGAGTGAAGTTCGGCCAGATTTCTAACTCCATCAACAAGACGACATTCGGCCTGACTGCCCCGAGAAAACGACGCACGCTCCAAGAAAAATCAAATGGATAGCGCACAACCGTATGTCGCGAACCAAAAACCTTTCGTGCGCGTTCAATTCCGGTGTCAGTTGTCACGCTGATGATCACTTGCGCATTCATCGGCTCGGCGGCAAGAATGTCCGCAAGTATGCGGGCAGCGTTGACTTCTCCCACGGAAACTGCATGCAGAAGGATGCGAGGGGCGCGCTGAGCCCCTGCCTTGGTGCCGTTTTGTTCAGTTACTTGTTGTTCAGGTATTTGGGGGAGTCGCCATCCAAGTCGCGAAGACCAATCCGTGCGCAACTTCCCCCGCTTCCACATAGAAACAAGCCAAAACGGCATAGTGACTATGGCAAAGAGAAGAAAGGCAATATCGACCACGATGGCCATAGAACCCAAGAGTATCCGACCCCGCTAGTCTCGATGCAATGACTGTGGCATCGTCAATCGCAAATGAATCGAACACTTCGTTCGCTTGGGAGGTTGGCGTTGACACAGGTGGCACATTCACAGACTGCATTGCACGATCCAAAGATGGAGAAACGGTTCGAGCAAAGGTATTGAGTACGAGCGCGGTCCGCGGGAGACTTCTTTCGATTCGTTCTTTGATTCTTACTCTTGAAATCCATTTGCCTCTCGCGGATCAAATCATAGATTCATTCTTTCGCGGATTTATAGTTCGGCTTGCGGGTGCTGCGAATACATCCGATTCATCAAAAGCAACGATCCAAGAGTGCAGAGTCGTTTCTGTTCGGCGTATGACCTCGAACACACTTGAATTGACCCTTGATCGAATGGAATCCGTTTTTCAGAATTCCAATTCTGCTGTCAAGGAAATCTTCGTCGATCTTCTTGCGCCATTCGAAGCGCCACTTCTCGCTGTGCGGTTGGCGATCGGTCGACCACATCCAATTCCTCTCACAGACTGCCGTATTTGCATCGGAACGACTCGAGGCACGAATGCACTTCTTGAAGGCAAAGTGACTCCAGTGACGCTCTTTGTCAATGAAGGACTCGAAGACATTCTTCGGATTGGCGATCAACGGCGACTTGACATCTTTGCTCGTGCGCCGCGCAAGATGCCCGCAATTGAACGAAATTCTGTCGGTGTGCCAGCGCGCATATCACACGATGGAAACGAAATTCGTCCGCTTGATGAGCAACTCATGCGCGCTCGTGCGCGCGAATCATTTCAGCAAGGATCACGATCGGCTGCGATTGCCCTCTTGCACTCCGATGCAACACGAGCATCTGGTGTTGCACATGAAATCAGAGTCGCGGAAATTCTTCGCGAAGAGGGATTTTCATGGATCTCCGTTTCGCATCAATGCGGGTCAACAAGTCGATTCGAGGCCCGAGCTCGTGCGGCAGTTGTTGACGCTGCTCTCTCTGGTCCAGTCGGCGAGTTTATTCAGTCAATTGCACATTCTGCATCTGGTGCTGAAATTCTGATGATGACCAGTGCTGGAGGATTGATTCCCGCTGCTGCTTTTCAACCGCGTGAAAGTTTGCTTTCAGGTCCCGCAGGTGGCGTCGCAGGTGCCGCTGCAATTGCCGCAGCGTGTGGGTTTCACCGCTGTGTCACGCTTGATATGGGCGGTACGAGTGCAGATGTTGCACGAGTCGACGGTGCACCCGAAATGCGCGACGAAACCACAGTGGGACCGGTGTCGATTGCATCTCCGTGCGTTGCAGTCGAAAGTGTTGCGGCGGGCGGCGGTTCTATTCTTTGGTGGGATGGCGAGGCGATGCGCGTTGGACCTCGCAGTGCGGGAGCGTCGCCCGGTCCTGCGTGTTATGGCACGGGTGGGCCGCTGACTCTGACCGATGCAAATTTATTGCTCGGCCGCATCGATCGTACGCAGTTTGCAATTCCAGTTTCTCTCGATGCTGCACAAGGACAAGCCAAGGCACTGCATTCACAAATTGCAGGCAATTTCCAGAGAAAGATTTCAATGCAAGAAATGCTTGAATCTTTTATCGCCATCGCAGACGAAGCGATGGCTTCTGCAATTCGAGCGGTCACTGTTCGACGCGGAGTCGATCCAGCTGATCATGCACTCGTGGCATTTGGCGGGGCTGGCGGATTACACGCGTGCGCAGTTGCCGAGCGACTTGGAATTCGTACGGTTGTCTATCCACTTGATGCAGGATTGCTTTGTGCAAGCGGCATTTCTTGTGCGCCAATCACACGCATCGTGACTTCATTGGTGCTTTGTGCACTGAGCGATTGCGATCCGTCGATGTGGGATCGGTTGGAGCAATTACAGAATCGAGGGGAAACAGAAATGGGGCTGCTTGGAATTGATCGAGCGTCAACCCTTGTCACTCGAAAGATTGCGTTGATGCGCTTGACTGGAACCGAGGAAAGCGTTGAAGTTGAAATTGCATCGCATTGCAAGCGTGACACTTTGGTCGAATCACTGACCGCAGGATTTCGACTGCGTTTTCGCGAGATTTATGGCTTTGATTATGACCACACGCGCAAGATTGAAGTCGAGCGGATTCGAATCCACATCGAATCCGCAAGGATCAAGACGCCAATCACTATTCAAGCAATTGTTGAAAACACTCAACCATCAAATGGTCCGATGACTGTAATGCGTCGAGACTCGACGGCATTTATTGCGGCTGGTTGGCAATCTCATAGACATAAAAATGGTGCAATGATTTTCAAGCGCATTGACCATGTCACCACAAGTGCAGTAAGCACCCACGAACTTCTGGCAGCGCAGCTCGGTTCGATTGCGACTGATATGGGCGAACAGTTGAGGCGTACTGCTGTGTCTGCAAACATCAAGGACCGACTCGATTTTTCTTGTGGTCTGTTGGATGCGGAGGGATTTCTCGTCATCAATGCGCCGCATATTCCAATTCATCTTGGCGCGCTTGGATCGTGCATTCGTAGCGTGAAGGCTGTGCACGAATTCAAGCCTGGGCAAGTCGTTGTCGTGAATCATCCTCGATTTGGCGGTTCGCACTTACCCGATTTGACGGTCATCACACCGATCTTTACTCCATCCAGCGAATTGATTGGTTTCGCTGCAAATCGAGCGCATCACGCGGAGATTGGTGGATCGCGACCAGGATCGATGCCTCCAGATGCGACCACTCTGGAGCAGGAAGGCATCGTGATCGAACCGACAGTGATTGTCGAAGATGGCGCAGCGAGATTTGATCGAATCGAAGATCAACTTCGAAGTGGGAAATGGCCAAGCCGCTTGGTCGATGACAATCTCGCTGACTTGCGAGCACAAGTTGCTGCGAACGAACTTGCCGCCATACGAATGCGTGGACTTGTGGGCGAGTGCACTATTGCATCGCTGCGAGCGTGTTGCGATCGATTGCGAGATTCCGCGCGTCGTGCAGCAGAACGTGCGATCGAACAACTCCCCATCGAGATTCCAACTTCGCAAGAGCGACTTGACGATGGAACAATTCTCAGCGTGGGAATGAAACGAAGTTCGAATCCCACCCGACTCGAAATCGACTTCACCTCGACCGCGAGCACACATCCTCGCAATCTCAACGCACCGTTTGCAGTCACCAGAGCCGCGGTGATGTATTCCATTCGCGTTTTAGTCGGTCAACTTCTTGGTGCCGACGGTCCTGCATTTCCGCTCAATGAGGGACTTCTTGATCCAGTAAAAATCACCCTTCCAAATGGCTCGATCTTGTCACCAGATTTTTCTGGTTCACCCGAGGCTTGTCCAGCATGCGCAATCGGACAAACCGAAACAAGTCAGCGATTGGTCGATTTACTGTGGCGCTGCTTTGATCTCGCTGCGTGCAGTCAAGGAACAATTAATAATTTGCTTTTTGGAAATGCGCGATTTGGTTTCTATGAAACGATTGCAGGTGGAGCTGGTGCGACTTGTGAAGGCGCTGGTGAAAGTGGTGTGCACACGCATATCAGCAATACGCGCATTACAGATGCAGAGGTTCTGGAGCGGCGGTATCCAGTTCGACTGGAGACATTTCGAGTGCGTACGAATTCTGGCGGCGCTGGGAAACATCGAGGCGGCGATGGACTCGTTCGCCGAATTCGATTTCTCGAAGCGGTCGACTTGTCATTTCTCTCGCAGCACAGGGTTGAATCACCCTATGGACTTGCCGGTGGCGGACCTGGAATGTGCGGTGCGCAGCGAATCATCCGCGCCGATGGGCGAATTGAAGATGTTGCGGGAATCGTCGCGGCCCGCATGGAGGCAGATGATCAATTCGAGATCGAAACCCCAGGCGGTGGCGGTTTCGGCGCAACGCTCAGCACGCTTTGACGGCTGCTTCGATTGCCGCAAAGTCGACTTGAACTCGTGGATCCTCGCTGACCGATGCGTACTTCACAATTCCCTTGGCATCGATGACGAAAGCAGATCTTTTCGAAACGCCTTTCATTCCAATCAAGTCTTCGTGGAGTGCGCCATACAAGCGAGAGATATCTTTGTTGAAATCGCTCAGGATTGGAAACGGGATATTTTCCAGTTCTCGAAATTTCGCAACAGCAAATGGAGAATCAACGCTCACTGCAAAAACTTTGCAGCCAAGCGCCGCCCATTGATTCCAGTGATCTCTAAAGTGGCACATTTCGGCTGTGCATACTGGGCTGAATGCAAGCGGGATGAAAAGCAAGACGATCTTTTCTTGGCCGATGATTGCACCAACATCAACAGGTTGACCAGGTTGGCTTGGAAGAGTAAACGCAGGGGCTTTCGATCCAACGGTCAATGACATTTCGGTCTCCAGTATCTAGAAGGTGAAAAAACTGGCATCGCACAAGAATGCCATTGCTTGACACTATCACGAATCAGCACTGCGTGCACTGATTCTGACTGCACTTTATGAACGACTCGATGAATCATGTACTTCTACGTTCGCTAGAATTGTCAACTCACGGACAGAATCAAACCATCGCCATTATGCATTCTAAAACGTCCGAGATTCCGCATTGCCCACCATCATTTTGGTCGTTGATTTCATCTGATCTTCGACCAGACAAAGAACGCTGGCAATTTGCTGCAAGAATCGCAATCGGTGGGCTTTTGATCATCGCAATTCAGATGACGCTTCGATTCGAAATTCTGTATCCAGGAATGAGCATCTTGCTGATTGTTTCAGAACTTCGCGGTGCGGGTTCGGTCACTCGATTTGTGCTGAATCTGTGCGCAGCAACATTCGGTTGTGCAGCAGCGGTTGCCTTGGGTGCCCTTTTCATTCAGCAACCTTGGTTCCTACTCTTCATCCTATGGTTGTACATCGTCGCGATCATGTATTTCATGGGATCGAGTCGGTATCGGGGCACTATTTTCATCATGGGATATCCATTTATTGTCATCAACTTCATGATGTTCTTTGACAAGGGAAACGCAGAACATATTGCGATTGTTGTTTACAAGTCAGTATTGGTCGGGATTTGTGTTGTGGCATTCGTGACGATTTTTCTCTGGCCGTCACATCCAAGTTTCACTCTGCGAGAGCGCATCGCGAAATCAATTGTTCGCTCGCAACTTCTGCTGCGATCTCTGATTGATCACATGCGGAGCAAGGAACAGATTGATGTCGCAAAGCTCTTCCCAGATTATTACCGTGGCGACATCATCGAGAACATGCAACTACTCGACCAAGCAGAAACAGATTCGGGATTCGATGACCGCGAACATCCAGACCTGCTCTCTTTTCTTGCGTTTGAACGGCGCGTGAGTGCGGGTTTGTATCTCGCGGCACAAAGATTGGCTTCCAATAAATTTGAACCGACTCCTGAAGCCATCGAACTTTTGACTTCGCTTGATTTTTTCTTGTCTCGATTGATTTTGAAGTTCGAGAACTTCCAAGATTTTGCTGGTATTGACGAAGCGCTTGTGCGATTTCAAGAATCAGCAAGTAAACCTCATGCAGACCCTTCCTTGCGAGCGATCTGCAACCTTGCTTTAGAAGCTCCACTTGCCATTGCGACCCTGCGTACTTTCACGCTTTTCTCCCATCGTCCAGACTTCGGAAGTGTGCTCATTGGGAATTTGCGCAAATGTCTTCCGAACATGTTCCGCCAGAGTATTTTGATTCCAAACATCCCCGCACTGAAGCATGCTGCAAAATGTGCAACTGCAATTTTGATTTGTGCACTTGTTTGTATCACTTTGAATTGGGATAAAGGAATCGGATGCGTCGAGACGGTCATGTTGGTCGTTCAAACAACGTTTGGTGGAACGCTCATGATTGGCAGCCTGCGCTTTCTTGGTGTCCTCATGGGTTTTTCATTGGCAATTTTTACGATTATTTTCTTGATGCCAGTTGTGACAACTCTGGCTGGTTTCTTGATGATTTTCGCGCCGGTTTTGTTTTTCGTCGGATATGGCATGCATGGATCACAACGGGTCAATGTTCCCGCGCTTCAAATCATGATTGTCTTTGACTTTTCCCTTCTGCAGGTACTTGGACCAGATATCAGTTTATATCCCACGATGAATTTCTCACTTGCAGTGACCATGGGTGTCTTTGTTTCATTTTGCGTTTACCGATTTCTTTGGCGCGCTCGAGCAGTTGACGGACTCCCAGGAAGTCTTGCCGAAATGCTGCAGACTGTTGCCAGTGTCATGCGAGTGCGCTTGGTTGGCCCCGTCCCTCGCAAGACAATGATCATGGCTGAAATTAAAATCGAAGATGAATATGCAAGATTTATGAAACTTCAAAACGATGCGCAGTTCGAGTCCTACTGCACCGTTGCTGGCATCGATACTCGCTTGCGTGCCGCCGCACTCACCCATCAACTGTGCACAGAATTCTTGCTGCTCTTGGATTCGAAGAGCGCTGAAGCGCAAACTCTGGCGAGCAATCTTCCAATTGCAACTGCGTATGTTGAAAACTTGGATCGTTGCTGTCGCATCCTGCGTCGCCAGCCTGATACGGACTTTGTTCTTATGCCCGCGGTCGGAGATATACAGACTCCGTGGTCCATCTTTCTAGATCGCGGGAAGACGGAAATTCCAGTTTTGCGCAGCGTTCTATTCGATTTGAATGCGATCTCTATCAGCGATTCCGCGCTGGGTCTGTCCAATCAACCACCAGTTGGCGCAGTTTGCTGATTGAGTGGGATATCAATTCGCTCGATGCGGATCGCTCGACCGCTGACCGGATCAATCTCAACGACGCACCCGCACGCGCGCTCGCCACCTTCTCCCATTTCGAAATTCGTGTGCACGCCTGTCGTCATCGCACGCAACACACCCTTCACATCACGGCCGATGATGCTTGCATATGGCCCGCACATTCCAACGTCTGTGATGAAGGCAGTTCCGCCTGACAAGATGCGAGCATCCGCAGTGGGAACATGCGTGTGTGTGCCGATCACAGCTGCGACACGACCATCCAAATGATGCGCAAGTGCAGCTTTTTCTGAAGTCGCTTCCATGTGCGCTTCGACGATCACGATGGGTGATTTTTCTGGAAGTGAAGCAAGAACAGCATCCACAGTCGCAAATGGATCGTCTGCGTGTAATGACATGAAGACTCTGCCCAAGACTGTGACAACAAAAATATCTCTTGGACGTTGGGGTGTTGCTGGGATGCGAATCCAACGTTTCCCTGGCGCTTTGGAAGAAAGATTTGCCGGGCGAGAAATAGGCTCCGTTGGATCTTCAAGTACTGGAGTGATTCGAGCGTCTCGAAAAACATGGTCACCCAAAGTGACAGCATCGGCGCCCATCTTGCGAAGGTCGCGATACAAATCAGGCGTGATTCCCGAGCCATTTCGCAGATTTTCGCCATTGATCACGATTGCGTTTGGAGCCATCGTTTGGCGGACAATTGGAATGGCGTGTTGAAGGGATCGCCTTCCGGGTTGGCCGACACAATCTCCAAAAAAAGCAATAACAATTCCGCCGTGCATGGTTACACTCTACATGGCGTCGCGAATCATGACTGAGTTGGTTGTTGCGCGAACGCCGCTGAATGATTGAAGCAACGTACAAAAAGGGCGATCGTGTTCGTCATCCTTCCCGTCCAGAATGGGGGATTGGTGTCGTCTCAAAGATCGAAGTCGTCACGCGTGGCTCGTCCACGGACTTACGATTGTGGGTTCGTTTTCCTTCGATTGGCGAAAAAACATTGCTTGCCAGCGCTGCTGCACTGGAAATCCTTGAGGACCAAAGTTTTTCCAGCGCGGTTCATTCACGACCATCGGTGACGGATTTCGACGTTGCCAAAGGTGGCGGATGGCTTGGTTCGATCTCCAAGCAAACCGCAAACGATCTCATGACCACGTTGCCAGGCGAAGCGACCGATCCATTCGCACATCCAAAGCGCAGATTAGAAGTGACGATCAAACTCTATCGATTTGATGGAACACCTGCCCGATTGGTCGAATGGTCAATTGCGCAGAGCGGACTCGATGATCCCATGTCAAGGTTCAATCGCCAAGAACTCGAGCAACTGTATAAGAAGTGGTTGTTCAATCTCGATGCGCATCTGCTCAAATTGCTTGGTGAGTTTCGCCGAGAAAAAGCTGTGGTTGACCAAGCGCTTCTCAACGCCCCTCCGCTAGCGGTCAAGGCGGTGCGTCGGCAACAAGGTATGTTGAAATAGGGATGTTGAAATAGGAATGTTGAAATAACGTTTGGATTGAATGTGCGAGAAATGATTTACTCGCCGAATCCTGTAAGTTTATTCCTTCGATAGTATTTGTTTCTGCGATGATGAACTCGAATTTCAAATCATTTTTATGTCGCCACACTCAAGATCGTCGTGGTGAAGTTCGTCCTACAACTCTGTTGGGACTTGCAGTTGCGCTCTTACTTATCGCTTGTGTCACACTTGCAATATGGAACTCGCGAATTCAATCACGCATAGAACTCGTCGAACGAGAACGAGATGAAGCACGGGCAACTCTCGAACCTCTTCAGGAAACTCTCAAATCGCGTGAAGAAGCCTTGTCCAAATCAGAAATTGCATCGCAATCGAAAACCCAAACTGCCGAAGGCATCCGTTTGTCCGAGAAAGCCTCTACTGTTGTGTCGGCGGATCAATCTCAGATTGCCCAGCTGACTACGCGCGCAACTGTATTGCAGCAGAAGAACGATCAATCAGAGGAGAAACTTGGACAGACTGCTTTACAATTGCAAGAAGCTCAAGGAAACGCCAATCGATTCGCTGCAGAAATTGTGAAAATATCTAATCGTTCCCATCGGGTTCGTGAATTTATGGAAGGTGCATTTCATTCCTTCGTACCCGCAACTGTTGGTCCATCCGATGCGACTGTGAATGGGGTGATGAAAGCTGCGCTGAATGAACTGAAAAATGGTGGACTTGATGACGACCTTGATGCAAAGTCACAACTGGAGTCGACAATTGCAACGATTCTGATGGATGGTGGAGAATTCTCTCAGGCCAAACCGATCTTGGATCAGGTCCTTCAATATCGACGGTCAATTCACAAGACGGACAATGCCGAACTCGCCGATGCAATCGGTGATGCATCAAGGATTCGAATTTTGCTTGGTGATTTGACAGGTGCTGAACCACTCGCACAAGAATCACTGGCGATGTATCAACGACTTTTCAGCGGCGATCAACTTGTTGTCGCGGCATCTCTGAGCAATCTTGCGCAGCTCGAGCGTGCGCAAATGAAATGGGTGGAAGCCCAAGCGCACTGCGAGCAAGCAATTGCAATGTTCATGCGACTTCGTGCCGGGAATAGTTGGAATCTCGCACGTGAACTTCATGAACTTGGAGAACTGCACGATGAATGCGCTCGTTTGTCTGATGCGCAGCGTTTGTTCGAGCAATCTCTCACCATGAAGTT
>CAMDEL010000030.1 GCA_945896765.1 Singulisphaera sp. GP187 | reverse complement strand
GATGTGATGATCGCATGCGCTGGAGTCTCCAAAGCAATCGAAGTTGCCAAGACAACTGGCATCGACAATCCACTCGATGCGGCGGTGATCATTCCAGATCAACATGGGACGCTCGCGCCATTCTTGCCAGAGCTTGCCGACTTGTGCGGCGTCTCGCAAGTGACGCTCGATCGTTCTGCAACAATCGTTGTTGTTCGCGATCTTCGCCAAGATGGCGGCGCAGGTCGTTGTGATCGTTCATGGCGCCGCGACGGCACGGTGCGGGTTCGATCCGACGGCGGAGCGCTGAGCGACCGCGACGCGCTTGCGGTCGGGGTATAAGCCGCTGTTTTGAAGAGAGATACGAAAAATGGCTGCGATTTCTTGACTTTGCCAACTGGTTGATTAAACTAGTTGTATGAAGCATGAAGTCGGATCATTCGAGGCAAAGACGCGTCTTTCTGAACTCTTGCGATTGGCCGCAAGCGGTGATGAAATCGTCGTGATGCGCCGAGGCGAACGGATCGCAGTCATTGTGGGCAAGGATCGTTACGACCAACTCGTGCAACCAATCAAGAACGATTGGCGAAAGTCATTGATGGAACATCGCAAATCGCTTCGCAGTTCGGGACAAGCGATTTCAACGCAGCAGTTCGAAGAAACCATGCGCGAGTCAAAGGCGCAGCGCCGATGATTATTGTTGATGCGTCTGCGGCAGTCGCGGTTATTCTTGCTGAGCCGCGCTCGCAAGTCGCATGCGATGCAATGACGAACGAGGATCTCTTGCATGCGCCGAGTCTCTTGATTTATGAAGTCACCAATGCGCTTGCGACATCTGTTCGCAATGATCGAATTGGAGCATCGCAGAGTCGTCTTGCAGCGGCGCAGTTCGCTGCACTCCCGTGGTCATTTGAAACTCATTCGGGCGCACTGAGGATTGAAGCGATTTTGGATATCGCGCACCGATATAGTTTGACAGCATATGACGCGAGTTATCTCGAACTCGCCGTTCGCTGCAGTTGTCCACTATTGTCGCTTGATGCCGAACTTCGCAGTGCTGCGAAAAAAGAGGGAGTATCTGTTTTGCCGATTCGTCTTACGGTTCAGGCTTAACGGGTTCAGGCTTAAATCAACTGACTTTGGAACCAGCTTTGACTGGCTTTTCAACCGTCAGCAGAACAACATTGCGTTCATCTGGACCAGGTTTCGCCGCCGGGGCTGCTGCAAGTGCTGCTGCAGGCGCCACCGCCGCCGCTGCTGGCGCTTGTCCATCAGCCGCCACCGCCGCAACGTCAGGCGTCACAACAGCAAGTTCCTTCAAGTCGCTCGCAGCAAGAATCATTCCCGCGCTGATTTCTCCGCGCAATTGGCGTGGTTCCAAGTTGGCCACGATAATCACTTGCTTGCCGATGAGAGTCGTTGGGTCATACCACGCTTTGATTCCAGCGCAGACTTGACGACCTTCTGGAGTTCCATCATCAAGACGAATCTTTAGCAATTTGTCAGCATTCGGATGCGCCTCCGCACTCAATACTGTGGCAACGCGAAAATCAATTTTCGCAAAGAGGTCGTATGCAATCGTTGGAAGCGGTTCGCTCATTGACCGGCCTTGGCAGGTGCGACAGGTGCATCTTTCTTGCCATCCGCGCCATCCGCGCCATCCGCATCATCAGCATCATCAGCATCGGCGCCTTCACCATCCTTTGCCTTCACAGGATTCGCAAGCGTGAAACCATTGCGAGCGATGAGCGCTTCGACCGTGAAAAGATCTTGCGGACTTCCCGTGGCTTGATCCGATGCCACCACAGACCGGAATCGTTGGTTCATGACAAGCGCGGGAATATCGCCGCGAGTCATTTGTGTGATGCTGTCAATGCGAACGACGACCATCGCAAGTTTCTCTGGGGCTGGAAGGACAAGGGTCCGTTCTGAGACGGGCATGTCAGAGATTTGTGTCCCACCAGTTGGAAGGCTCATCGCGCGTTCCACAACTGCTTTGACAACCGCTGCATCCGAACCCAAAATCGGCAATTGTCCTGGGATTTTCATTCCATATTGCAGGAATTGCTTTTCGCCTTGACGAAGATCGCGATATTGCTCGACCGAAGTGCCGTATGTCGTTGCAAGTGCACCCAAACCTTGATCGAATGCCTCGCGTTGAATCTCGGAAGTCATCCCAACCAACTTCTCATATCGATGCAAACGATTTACGTCGGCGATCAACGCATCGCGCACAATGTCAACTGATGTTGGTGCATGTGATGCTTCAACCTCAGTCACGCGGAATACGAACAGATCACCAGCAGCGTCTTGCAGGACTGGGCTGGTGACGCCGATCTGTGCAATCAGAGTTGTCTTTGCACCGAATTCACGCAGCGCTTCGACGAGTTGCCCAGCATTCACCGGTTGTGCGCCGAAGCGAGTCGTGGTCGCAGTTCCCAAGCCAGGAATTGCAGCGACATCTTTCGGTGAAGTCCAATTTTCGCCACTCGTCGACATTGTTGGAACTGGTATTGTGAATTTCTGTGCAACTTCTGCCGCAAGTTGTGTGAGCGGAAACTGTTTCGCAACCCAATCAGCTGGCAATGTGTAATAGCCGTTGACTTGCGGCATCCCGCGCATCGACAACTGCATGCGATCTGACATGAACTTGGAGATTTCCTTGCTTTTTTCGGCAAGTGTTGCAGTCAAAACTTTGGCTTTGACCGCATCGCGCGATCCGTCGAAAGATGCCGCTTCGGCAGTGCTAGAAAGCGCAGTCACTGGAAACTCGAGCTGATGTTCCATCCAATACTTTCGCAGCTCGATGTTGGATAGAGCAGGGCTCTGTTCGACAAGAGTTGAGATCGATGCGACTGGGATCATGAGCCATTCCATCTTGACTCGGTCTGAGATGCGATATCCAAAGCCAAATTTCCCTTCGCCCGCTGCGACTGCGCCATATGCAGTGAGTTGTTCTTGAAGTGCAGCTTCGGTTGGAGTTTCGACTTCGACCTTTGACTTCACGCCATCGAGGACAACGAGTTCGCCAGAGACTGCGGCCAACAATGCAGCAGCAGATTGTTCGAGTCGCGGAGCAGACAAGCGAGCCGGACCACTCGTGACAAGGTTCACATATCGAAGAACGCCGTTGAGTTTCGCAATCGTCTCGAAGACTTCGGTTGGCGTTTGTCCGCCTTCGCGGCAAAGTCCCGCAATCAAGTTCATCTCCGGAACTTTGTTTGCAGCTGCCATCGCCGCCAATCGAGCTTGTCCATCTGCAGCGCCGCCGACAAGACCCGCGCGCTCTGCTTCGAGCGTCAGCAAATACCAGTGGATCGGATCTTTTTCCAGCCCAAGCGCACGAACGGTCGGATCGCCGAGCATTCCTATGACGCGTACTTCTTGCTGCAATCTTGCTTGATCTGCTTCGGTAACAGTCACGCCATCGATCGTGGTCGCCCATGTTGCTCGGCCGATCAAGAGCTCCGTCAAGAATGAACTGCTCTTGTCAAAGACCAGCCAAGAGACCATCAGGAATGTCATTCCGATGATCAAGATCCAACGCGATACAGTTTCGTTTTTTCGGAAAAATTTTAACATGATGGGTTCCCTGTAATTCTTTTATGCGTTTCGGTTGTTCTGTAGGTCGATTCTATCTGTTGTTATAAAAAAAACGCGCGGACGTTGTTCGTCCGCGCGTTCTATAAATCAAACTTCACACGATCAGCGATAGAATTCGACAATGAGATTGGTGTTCACGTCGAATGGTATTTGTTCGGACGAGGGGGTCGCCAACACCTTGACGGCCAACTCTGCGGGATTGACTTCGATCCAACCTGGAACGACGTGTCCTGCGAGGCTTTCCATATTCTCGCGAACGAGTTTATGAAGACCATCACGCATTGTGATGACCATGCCTGGTTCGCACGCATATGACGGTCGATCAACCTTGCGGCCATTGACCAAGACATGTCCGTGAACCACGATTTGACGAGCTGCCCAAATCGTTCGGGCAAATCCAGCGCGTCGGACCAAGTTGTCCAATCGGCGTTCAAGATTCTGAAGCAACACTTCGCCAGTGTTGCCCTTGCTGCGACCTGCCTCGGCGAGGTAGCGGCGGAATTGTCGTTCGAGCACGCTGTAGTGATAACGCAGCTTCTGCTTTTCATCCTTGCGAATGCCGTATGGCTTTGCGCGCTTTCCGCGGAAGCCGTGCATGCCAGGAGGCGTCAATTGTCGCTTTGCGGTGTGCTTCGGGATGTCCGCAATCGGAACACCAACGCGACGGGAGAGTTTGACTTTAGGACCTGTATAGCGTGCCATGGGTAGTCACGCATTGAACACCATTCAAGCGCAAATGTCAAGACAATGAGGGACGATGAGTCTTGGAACGCTTCGGGGCGGTCGCCGATCCATACAAGGGGGGGTTTATAGCCCCACTTTCAGCTAGTACGACCGCGAGTCGCTGCGCTTGCACCAGTTGAGAAAAGCGCGATTCAGGACGCGATATCCGCCTGGAGTTGGGTAATCGCCGGTGAAATACCAGTCGCCAGTGTGATTTGGCATCGCTCGTCGCAGGCCTTCGATGGTCTGATAGACGACCTCGACCTCGCCGCGCCACTCGCCGGTCTTTGGGCGGATCAACCGCGCGATCTCGGCGGAGATCTCATCTTGGGTGAATCTGTCATAAATCAGCCGCACGTGATTTTTCATTCGGTCTGGCGGCAAAGAGTCCTGCGCCTTGCAGAGCGACTCGACTTCATCGAGGACCGCATCATCGCCGCGCGCTCGAAGCAAATTGATCGCTGCTTCGAATGCAATGAAGCGACCGAGTTGACTCATATCGATTCCGTAGCAGTCTGGATAGAGAATTGGCGGTGCGCTACTGGCAACAAGAATGCGCGCGGGATTCAGTCGCGAAAGAATAGTGATGATCGAATCGCGAAGAGTTGTTCCTCGAACGATCGAATCATCGACTGCGATCAGCGTGTCGCCGGGTCGAACTGTTCCGCGAGTGATGTCATAGACGTGACTGACCAGATCGCGTCGCGCAGCATCATGCGTGATGAATGTCCGCAGTCGTTGATCCTTGTGCGCAACTTTTTCGGCACGCACTCGCACATCCATCAGCGCGCGAATTCGATCGGGAGTTGCTTTTCCTTCGGCAACAAGTTGGCAGACTTCGTCGGCGGCGCGTTCGCGCATGATGCGTTCGGTTTCCTGAATAAGTCCCAGGTATGCACTCTCAGATGTGTTGGGAATGAACGAGAAAACAGCATGATCGACCGATTCTCCAAGTCGTTCCAGAATGCGCGGCGCCAAGTTTTCGCCCAAGCGTTTGCGCTCTTCATAGATTTCGTGATCGTTGCCGCGACTGAAATAGATTCGCTCGAATGAGCATTGACGAATCGGTCGCGGTTGCGCGAAGCGTTGAATCGTAACTGTGCCATCTCGCTTGACGCTCAGCACGTGTCCAGGTTCGAGTGGCTGAATCGCATCGACGGGAACATCAAACACTGCGGCAAGAGCGGGGCGTTCGCTGGCAACTGCAACCACATCATCGGTGATCAGCATGAATGCAGGACGAATGCCAGCAGGATCTCGGCAGGCGAAACAATCGCCATTGCCAACGAGAGCGCCGAGTGTGTATCCGCCGTCAAACTTTTCGGTCGCGCGTTCCAAGATGCGGCCATAATTCAATTGGGTTGAAACTTCTTTGGCAAGTGCGCGCCCTTCGAGACCTGCGAAAGATCCAGGACCCATTGTGGAAATCAAATGGTCGTGTTCGCAGTCAATCGAATAGCCGATCTTTTCCAAGACCACGCCGGTGTCGCTGCCTCCAACGGGAGAAAGTCCATATTCCACGAGCAAATCGAACAACTCTGGAGAATTGGTCAAATTGAAATTGCCTGCAAGCGCCAGATTTCTGCTGGCGATGATCGATCTGCGCACAAATGGATGGCAGGCATCCGCTGATCGTCCGCCGAATGTGCCGTATCGCAAATGTCCCAGCAGCACTTCGCCAAGAAGCGGCAACTTTTTCTTGAGGTCGAGAATCGAAATCGCGCGCAGCGCTTCTTCGCTCATGCTGCGCACAGGTGTCAACGCATCATCAAAGAGTCGCTCGACTGGATTGCGCTTACCGCTGCGCGCGCGTTCGAGAAATGGTTCGCCCGCTGGCATATCAAAGCGCACGCTTGCGATGCCGGCGCCATCTTGCCCGCGATTGTGTTGCTTTTCCATCAAGAGATAGAGCTTGCGAAGTCCCCATGTTGGGTCGCCGTACTGCTCCTGAAACCAAGTGATTGGCTTTCGCAGGCGGACAAGTGCAAGTCCGCATTCATGTGTGAGTCGATCACTCATGGAGAGTGCAGAAGGTTAGCGGATGCGAATGGAGGCGTGGCGATGTGCAAACGCCGTGAATTCAAGCGATTGCAGGTTCGGATCGACGAACGCACAGAATGGGAGTGGGCTCGTATGGCCGACTGATCGTCAGCGATGCCTTGATCGCAGGCAGTTGCGCGTGAAAGAATTCGCGCACTAATGTGGGGCAATTGCAATCTTGCGAAAGATGGAGCAAGACCAAGTGTCGCACAGATCCGTTGGCGGTCAAGGCGCGCACGGCCTCGACCGATTGAACGTTGGACAAATGGCCTCGGCCGCCCATAATGCGCTGCTTGAGAAATGCTGGTCGTGGAGAATTGCGCTGCATCTCTTCGTCATAGTTGCTCTCGATCGAGAGCATGTCCAGATCCGCGAACGCTTCGAGCAATTCATCGCTGACAGAACCAAGATCTGTTGCATGTCCAATATGGGCGTTTTCAGAATCGAAGCGAAATGCAGTTGATCCGATCTCGTCGTGGGGAACTTTGACGAGTCGAACATCCGCTGTCTTGCCGAGTGCGAATGCAGCATCCATCGGTCGCAGACATTCTGCGGGAACGCCAGAAGCAAGCGCCAATTCTGCATGCGCGCGGCGCACGATCACCGGAACTGGAGAGCGTTGCAATTGTCGCGCCCACGAAGGTGACCAATGATCGCGATCAAGATGTGTCAGAAAAATCGCGCGCAGCGTGTGAAAGCGCGATGTCGCACTTGCGGCGACGAGTGCAGTGCGCACGCCACGAGGAGTCAATCCCGCATCAACCAAGATGAATTTACCTGAATCGTCGAAAGAAATTGCAGTCGCATTTCCGCGAGAGCTGCTGCCAAGAACGCAAATCGATGCGCTCATCGTGATTGTCCTGCGGAAAAAATGTGGGTCTCTGTCATGATGCGATCCTTGCACTGTCTTCGCTGACTGAAGCGCGTTCCATGCGCTCGTTCATCCACTGCTGGTCTGACGACCATGCGTGCTTACGATACCTCGTTTAGAGGATTCGACGAAGGAAATATATTCGTCAATCATCGGCTCTCCTGCGCGCGTCCGCAGAACTTCCAGAGCATTCTTTGGCAGCATTCGACTTCGGCAAAGCGTGGTGTAAGCCCATCGAGCTGCATCGATCGAAGCGGATGGGATTCCAGATCGACGCATGCCAACAATGTTCAGGCCGCGCGCATAATTTGTGTTGGTCACCAAGAAGAATGGGCAGACGTCATAACTTGCTCCAGCAAGTCCGCTGATGAAACAACCGCGGCCGAGTCGCACAAATTGATGCACTCCAGCAGATCCGCCGGTGATGACTCGATCTGCAACATCGACATGACCTGCAAGCAGAGTTCCATTGGCAAGCACGCAGTTGTTTCCCATTGTGCAGTCGTGGCCAGCGTGGGAATTCGCCATCCAATAATTACTGTCGCCGATGCGACCGGGAAGTTCCATCTTGGGTCGCGAAATTGTCACCCCTTCACGAAAGACATTGTTCGATCCGATGATGATTCCTTTGCCGGGAAAGTCGGGCGGCGTTCCAAGATCCTGCGGCGCGCAGCCGATGCAAGTATTCGCATAGAACTGGTTGTTCTGACCGATGGTCAGCGGGCCTTCTAATTGCACGCGAGATCGGAGAATCGTTCCCGCACCGATTGTGATTGGGCCGAGTGTTCCCATCAGGTGGCACCAAGGGCCGATCACGACATCGTCGGCGAGCGTGACATTTCCTTCAATGATCGCAGTGGGGTGAATCGTTGGCACGGCGAAAGAATAGCCCCGCACCCTACGATCGTCGATGATGGATTCCTCCCCCAAGATTCGCATTGAATTGCCCGGCAAGAAAGATCGCGCAGATTGCGCGGATTTGGTGGACTTCATCGACCTTGCCGCACTCTCCTATGCGCGGGCTTATGCGATTCAGAAAGAAGCTCACGAGCGAGTCGTTGCGGCGCGACCTGAGATGGGCGCTCCATTTTCTGCGCAACTTCGTGCTGGCGAGATTTATTTTCTTGAGCATCATCCTGCTGTCGTGACCGTTTCGAGAAGAATCGACGCACGAAAAAATGTTCTGTTTTCGCAAGAGCAGTTGGCGCAGCGTGGCGTGGAATGCGTGGAGACTGATCGCGGCGGCGATGTGACGTGGCATGGGCCTGGTCAACTTGTCGTCTATTTGATCTTGGATCTCAATCGACTTGGTCTGCGAGTGAATGGATATTTACGGATGCTCGAAGGCGTGGTCATCGAGACGCTGGCGGATTTCGGCGTCGTGGGCGAGCGTGATCCCTGCGCAACTGGTGTCTGGGTGAATGGTCGCAAGATTTGTGCGATGGGAGTTCGATTGTCGCGCTGGGTTTCGATGCATGGGATCGCACTCAATGTCAATCCCGATCTGCAGCAATTCGATTTGATCGTTCCTTGCGGATTGGTTGGTCGAGGAGTCACGAGCCTCGAAAGTGAACTTGCTTCGAAAGCTCCCACGTTGGCGGAAGTGAAGAAAGCGCTGGCTTTTCGGCTGAATTGCGCACTTTCTGCAGCAGGCCAAGCAGCCGCAGCGGCGGGAGAATCCTCTTGATGCGGTGCGGGTGCGGGTCTGCACTACACTTCAGGGCTCTCATCAGGTTTATCGAGTTCCAATGAACATTCGCAATTTCTCAATCATCGCACACATCGATCACGGCAAAAGCACGCTGGCCGATCGACTCTTGCAGGCGACCAACGCACTTTCGAAGCGCGAGGCGCGTGCGCAATTTTTAGACTCGATGGATTTGGAACGTGAGCGCGGCATCACCATCAAGGCAAGTGCTGTTTCTGTGCAGCACACTTGCGATGGCGAAGATTTCGAATTGAACTTTATTGATACGCCTGGTCACGTGGACTTCACATACGAAGTGAGTCGCGCATTGACCGCGTGCGAAGGCGCGATTCTGGTTGTCGATTCCACACAAGGCGTGCAGGCGCAAACTGTGGCCAACGCATACCTCGCCGTTGCGGCAGGATTGGAATTGATCCCAGTCATCAACAAGATTGATCTTCCAGCTGCCGATCCCGATGGAGTTGCGATGGAAATCGAACAGGTGCTTGGACTGCCTGCAGAAGACTGCATCTTAGTTTCTGCGAAAACTGGTCAGGGAATTCAAGAATTACTCGATATGGTTTGTCGGAAGCTGCCTGCGCCGCGACCTGCAAAGACCGACAAGCTTCGCGGGCTGATTTTCGACGCAAAATATGATGATTATCGCGGAGTTGTGGTCTATGTTCGAATTTTCGATGGCACGCTGAAAGTCGGCGACAAGATTCGCATGATGGGAACTGGTCGACACTTTATGGTCAGCGAATTGACGCGCTATACGCCGCATATCACGCGAGTGAAAGAACTTGGATGGGCACAGGTCGGTTCGATCAGCGCGAGCATCAAGAGTCTGGGCGATGTTCGAGTTGGCGATACGGTGACGCTTGATGGCTCACCTGCAGAAGAGGCGCTCGCGGGTTATGAAGAACCAAAGCAGATGGTGTTCTGCGATTTTTATCCTTCGAGCGCTGATGCCGAAACGGGCACTGGCAAGAAGGCAAGTTTCGAAGCACTGCGCGAAGCGATCGAAAAACTCAGTCTCAACGATGCAAGTTTCACTTTCGAGGTTCAGCATTCCGAAGCGCTTGGCTTCGGATATCGCTGCGGATTTCTTGGACTGCTCCATATGGACATCATTCAAGAACGACTCGAGCGCGAAGGTGGCGTTGAAATTGTGCAGACTGCGCCAACGGTCAAATATCTTGTGGACTTAACCACGGGAGAGCAAGTCGAAATTCATAATCCTGCGGATTTGCCAGATCCATCACAAATGGCTGCTATTCGCGAGCCAATTGCAAAGTTGGAGATCATGTGTCCGACCGAAAATATCGGCGACTTGATCAAGTTGTGCGATAGCCGCCGCGGCATTTTTAAAGCCCAGCGATTTCTCAGCGAAGGCCGCCAGATTTTGGATTATGAATTGCCGATGGCAGAGATCATCTATGACTTTTATGACAAGTTGAAATCGCTCACGCGCGGTTACGGGACGATGGATTATCACGTGGTCGCATATCGAGTCGATAATTTGGCGAAGGTCAACATTCTGGTCAACGGCGAAGTGGTCGAAGCGCTCAGCTTGATTTGCCATCGATCAACCGCTGAGATTCGCAGTCGCTTGATCTTGTCGAAGTTGAAGAAGCAAATCGATCGACATCAATTCGAAATTGCGTTGCAGGCCGCAGTGGGCGGAAAAGTCATTGCTCGCGAATCGATCCAAGCGATGCGGAAAAACGTGACTGCGAAGTGCTATGGCGGCGATATCAGCCGCAAGCGCAAGCTGTTGGAAAAGCAGAAAGAAGGCAAGAAGCGCATGAAGCAGATCGGATCTGTTTCCATTCCGCAGGAAGCTTTCTTGGCAGTTCTCGAACAGAGCGAGTGATTGCGCACTCTTTGCCAGCTGCGAATCGCAAACTTTGGTTTGAACAAAAGGCTATTCTTCGGCAATGCGAATGACAACATCTATCGTTGCCACATCCGTGCTTTCAAGCGCGCTCACGGCATTCTTTATGAGTGGTCTTGATCACTCAGCTTCGGCGCGCGTCATGCCGTTGCCGCAGGATCTTGGGCCAGCCGATGCGCTTGTGCTTTCTGGCAAGAGTGATCTGCGCGTCACGAATGTTGACGGGCGAATGAGTTGGTCCGATCAGCCGAGCAGTCGAGCCTATTCAATTGGCACAGTGCATGTCGGGCGAATTCTTGTAGCGCTATTACAGGGCGATAAATTTTCGTCAGAAAAATCCGAATTAGGTTCAGCGCGACAGAAGAAAGGCGAAGAGTTTCAAGCGCGTTATAAGTCAATGTTGGAGAAAGCAAAAGGAATAGATAAAGACTCGCCAGATTTCCCCGCAGCTCGCGCTGAGTTCGAGGACTTTCAGCAGGAATACTCAGCATGGAACGCGCAGAGCGATAAGGAATTTGACGAGATGTACACCCGCCATTATCAAACTGCCTATGCCGATTTGCGTGAAGCAGTCGAAGTCGTCTCCGATCGCCGCAAGATTGACTTGGTCATGCGCTTCATCCCCCCAAGTGATAAGTTTACTCCGAGCGATGAAGCCAGCATTGCGCAACAGTTGATGGCACGCACATTCTTGCGCTCACCAGATTCCATCGACATCACAGAAGACATCTTGACAGAAATGAATTTGCAAGCCCCAAAGAAAGACTAATTTATTACGAGCTCAATCATGAACCCATCAACAAAACCATTCTCAGGCCAAGGTCTTCTCATCGTCTTTGGATCATTACTCGCCGGGATGCTGGGCGCATTTTTCGCGCTTTCAGTTTCGGGAACGCCTGCAGTCGCAATGCGAATGTTGCCCACAGATCTGGGTCCTGCAGACGCAATGATTCTTTCTGGCAAGGATGGCAATGTCACTGTGACGAATCAAGAAGGTCGATTGTCATGGTCTGATTCGCCATCGTCTCGGGCATACAGCATCGCATG
>CAMDEL010000029.1 GCA_945896765.1 Singulisphaera sp. GP187 | reverse complement strand
AGTTCAAAGTCTTTTTCTTCTTCCTCGTCATAGCCAACGATAAAGCGCGGAGGCATTTGCGACGTTTCCGTGCGCTGCCAAGTGGACAAGGACCATTTCAATTGATTTGTTTTAGATGCGAACATTGTGATTCATACTCCTGATAGGCGTGGGAATATCGCCTTTCTTGGTCAGTATGTCAACCCCCTTTTATGGAAGGGGAATTGCGAGGGTTGATTGAGCCCCACCCATCAGAATCCACCCGTCCAATATTTGGATTCGATCGAGGCGCCCATCGGCAAAGTCCACTTCAAGTGCGGAGCCCATAATTCGCCCCCCATCGTTCCAGCCAAATCGGTGGATGAGCGTTCGCGTACCTGCGCGAGCAAGGGCGAAATCGCGTGGTTCATTGACGCCAGTCGTTTGTTCCACTGCAACGATGGCACCGCTGGAAAGAAGCACATCCTGGATCCTTCGCGCGCCATGCAAACTGGACGATCCCACGAGTTCACCACCAAGAGTGAACAAGTCAATGACGCTCCGAGACCAGCCAACGATGTTGGAACCACTTCGAATCCACCGTCTTGGTCCATCCTCTTTGACCGACTTGGACGACGATTCGAATCGCACATCCTCGATGAGTCCAGAACGCCAATCCAAGATATTTGATTGGTCCGTTGCAGTGCTCACAAACAATTTCCAACCAAGCATCTCACCTGCGACTGTTGATCGAAGTTTTCCACTTGTAGAAATCCATCGGAGACCCGTCGCCGTTCCAAAGAGTTGCCAGCGACCGACGCTTTGTAATGTGCCAAAAGCGATTTCGCCTGGACCCATGATCGTTACCCAGAACACCTGTTCGTCGTCGGGCACAGGCAATTCTGCAATGGTTTTTCCCGTGGCTTGATCCATTGCGACAATCCAAGATGTTCTTGCATTGCTATTGACTCTCGTGCCTGCAACAACAACCAGCGTCTCGCTTGCATCAACGCAACCAATTTCATCCACCGTCGTCGCGCTGCGCCATCTTGGATGCCCATCATCAAGAGCGAATGCACCAAGAGCACCATCGACACGAACGGCAACAACATTCTCATGGCCTGTGATGACAAGACATTCTGGTCGATCGCCTGCGACTCCATTTTCGGAAACTGCAATTGAGAAGTCGTCAATACGCCAGCGAACTTCTCCTGCATCATCGATTCTTTGTGCACCTCGAGTGTCACGAGTTGGTTGGTCTATCACGAGCACACCGTCTCGTATCGGAGTCACTCGCAGCATTTCTGCGGGAAGTGGAATTGCCCAGCGCAGACCCAAGTCTGGCACTGCAAGACAAGACAGAATCCGATCGGTCAAAAGATAGGTTCTTGTATGTGGTGCGAGGGAGGTTCCATTGTCGCGCACAGGAGCGAGAACTCCTGGAATAAGTCGCGCAGTGACCTCGGTCGAAGCAGTGATCACTTTGGTTGCAGCAATCGCTCGAGGCAGATTCTCGACAAGCGGAGCCGCGGGAGATGCTAAGAGAGCACGCGATCCATCGAGTCCGCCGAGCGAAGTGATCGGCACATCGAACCCAGCCATCACGGAACGATCCAGCAATTGTGCTGCTGTGATTTCGAGATCAGATTTCTTCATCAGCGCAACTGCTTGGTTGAGAATCTCTGTCACGACAACACGATTCGCAGTCGCAATCGCAGCATCGACTGCGGCCGCAGAATCTCCAGCTGCAATCGCAATTGCATTTTCGTTCATTCGCAATTGTGCTGCCTGAATCCACGCGCGTGCTGCCTCCACAGTGCAGGGCATGCGACCTGCGAATCGTTCAAGTTCCGATGCAGATGCATTTGATGGAGCATTCTCCGATGCCTGCTTGGCTTCTGCAGGACCGCCGGCCATAGAAGCCATTCGATCCAATCGCTGCAACGCTGCGGCAGATCCACTGCGCACGGACGATTGAGCATTGCCGTCGAAATCTGAAATCATGACTGCCGATGCGTCCGAATCTGCCAACAACATTCTCCAGACTGCTATTGCACCACTCGAACGACCAGATCCTGCAAGCCAATCTCCCTGCGCGACAAGCGCCATCGCACGCTCTGCAGCGTTTGGGTGCGCACGAACGATTGCTGCAAAGAGAGTGTCCGATCCATCGCGCCCTAAAAGACCACTCAACGCCGCGTCGATCAAAATAGACACAAACCGACTTCGGCGTTGCGCACTTTGACGAGTTGCCTCGATCGCTGGCTCGATTGACTTCGTTGCGATTCGTAGAAGGTCTGCGTCACGAGCACGCAACGCGAATTCGACGAGGCCGATAATGGCATCTGCATCTTGTGGTCGTTCGCTGGTTGCCGCAAGCAATATCTCCTTCGCACGCGCCGTATCCATCAAAACTTGAAGAGAGTCATTTGTTGCAGCAGCAATCACACCATCGCGAGCAATAATGTTTGCTGGCCCTTCGCACGGAATCGAAAGGACCGTCATTCCATCATCACCATTGATGAGTAGTGCGTTTGGTCCCATCGGAACGATCAAGCCTGGACGACCATTTTCCATCCAACCTGATTGCACTCGACCTCGAATGCCCGATCGATCAATCCTCAAAATAGATTCTTTTTGTGCTGGAATTACAGGGAATTTCCAAATGGGTGTTCGTAGATCGCTCACTTTGAACGCAGTCAATCCATCTCCTACCCCATAGACCAACGAACGCTCTCGATCGGTCAGGAGATATCGAATTGCGCCCCACTTGGTTGCAATTCCAATGGGAAATGTATCGATGACTTCGCCGGTATCGATTGAGAGGAGTTGTAATTCTGTTGCGCCAGGAGCGATCGTCAAGAGACCGGATGTCGTGACGACGGCGCCGCCCATTTCCCATGGCATGACATCCATCTGGATATCGCGAATCGATACGGGATCGCGGCGAATCCATCGAATGCGACCATCGCTCGCCTCGATGCATGCGGATGTACCAGCTCCAGTCGAGACGAAGACTCTTCCACCAAGAGTTGTGGGTGTTGTGTATGGTCGCAAACCTGCACTGCGAATTCCAGGCGCAGCTCCGACTGGCGTGACCCATTCGACTTCGCCAGTTTGAAGATTCACACCAACGACTGTTGAAACAGTTTCAAGACGGCCTGTCATCTTTCGACCCAGTAACACAACAGTATTGTGAACCACAGTTGGGGCGCCATAAAAAAAGAACTCGCGGAATTCTGACTGACCTGCGAAACGATCTGGCGCAAGCTCCCATCTCTTGCGACCAGTCAACAAATCGAGGCAAACAAGACGACCGCCACCGCTTCGTTCCGTCCCGAGTGCGTGACCTGAAAGTGCCAGCACACAATCCGATGCGACAACAGCAACTTCAAGATCTCCAGCTTGTGTGTCGGTCCTTGGCGCATTCGCATTTCCGATTGCTTGACGCCACTTTGGAAGATGAGAAAATGCGTCAAATGCGCGAAGAACATAGGCCTCATTGACCAGCACAATGGGCCCGTCAATCGTTGGAATCGACACGAGAAATCGACCACTTGCCGCAGAGCCTTCGACATTGTTCATTGTCATTGGAACTCCACTTTCGATGGAATCTTGAAGGCGAGAGTAAATCGAATTTTCGAGCGGCTCGCTCCAGAGTTGAACTGCGTTGGTTGGTATCGGACCAAATCGCGATGGCGCGAGCGGATCGATCGATGCTTGCTTTCCCACCATTGGATTCTTGATAGTGACAGCGAGTCTCTCACCCAACTGACGCAGATTCTCCACTGAAGAATGTTTGAGAATGTCCACAGCAGGCAATGCTCGCGCATCATCACCATTTCCCCATGCGGTCAACACCACAAGAGTCGCGTGAATAGATGGATCGAGCGATGAGAAATCTGGATGATCCTTGATCGAATCAAGAAGATTCTGCGCCGAGGCGAATTGAGCAAACTCGATCGCACGCTGAGTTTCGCGAACCGCTGCAAGAAGACCTCCCGAAGTCAGAAGTCGAGTCTCGACAACTTTTCGATCTTCCCCTGCTGCGATCAATCGCTCGGCTTCGCCAGTTTGTGCCGATCGAAATTTTGCCATCACTTGCGGATGCGATCGCAAGAATGACTCGGCGCGTGATCGACCATCCACGAATCGATCTTGCTCTCCTGAGACTCTGACCAACTTGCGGCCGAATTCTTCCAGCACGCGACTGATCAGGCGTGCAGATTCAGCGGGATTATTTGCAGCTTGATCCTCGGCTTGCGACAACATCTGTTCTGCCGCGGGAGAATCGTCGACGGCTACAACTGCGGATTCCTGAGCGAATGCAAGAGAATTGAATATGGATGCGAATACGCAGAAACATGCACAAAAAAAGGATAATGCGGCAATAGTTCCAGCGGACTTTGGGAGATTTCGTCGAATGATCGAATGCACTCAACCCATCCTATGCCCACAAGGGTATAGATTGCTCTTATGGTCGCCAGACTTCTTGTTCTTTTGATGCTCCCGAGCATTCTGCTTGGATGCACCGCCACACCAGATGTACGTGTGGATTCGCTTGACAAGGTCTCCGATGGACCAAGTGCGGGTGAATATGTATTGAAACTTGACATCCGAAATCCGACCGACTTGCCAATGGTGCTTGATCGATGGACTTACGAAGTTTCTACAAATCTCGGCACTTGGAACAACGTCTGGATTGCGAGTCGCACTCTTCCAGCTCGATCAATCACCTTTGATTCAATTCCAGTTGTCATCAGACATGGGGGCGATGTCGATCCTCTTACAAGATGGAGTGTCAAGGCGAATTTGCGATATCTGCTTCCCGGCCAGATGGCTCAGACACTTTTTGATTTGGGGATCATTCGGCCGAACGTGGATTTTTCTGGTTCCGGCGACGCGACTCCGATTGGAGTTGAGGCTCCTGCGGTGAACTCTCGCTGACAGGATCGGCGAGTGAAGTCGTATCCCCTTGACTGCGCGCATGTAATGCTAATGCATCGTTCATGAGCCTTTGATGCAATCCCAATCTGCGCGGATCGTCTGCTTGGAGGCCATCATCACGAACGCGTTGATAGGAACCGCTGGGAAGAAGTTCCCACGATTGACGGACGTCTTGCAGCGAATATTCTAAGGTCGTCCACAAAATACGACGATGCTCTAATTTTTCGATAGGCGTCGCAGCTTCCACGCGAGTCTGCAGATTGCGATACATCCAATCTGCGCTGCCGATGAAGAAGTCGCCGTCGAGAGGCTCTGATTTCCCTGCACCAAAGTAGAAAACTCGACTGTGTTCCAAGAACCTTCCAATGAGCGAACGAACGCGAATGTTCTCGGACAAACCAGGAACACCTGGTCGAATGCAACAGAATCCACGAACAATCAGATCGATTTGCACTCCCGCTTTGCTGGCGCGATAGAGCGCATCCATCACGCCACGGTCTTCAATCTGATTCATCTTGGCAATGATTCGTCCTGGACGCTGCGCTGTATGCAATTCAATTTCACGCTCGATCAGTTCAATAAATCGCCGCTTCATGCTGACTGGAGCGATCAACAATTTATTGAACTTCGTTTGTCGCGAACGACCTGTCATGTAATTGAAAAGTCCAACAAGGTCTTCGGTGATCAATGGATCACTGGTCAGGATGCCGAAGTCCTCATAGACGCGTGCGGTTCGCGCGTTGTAATTTCCGGTGCCAACATGGCCGTAGCAACGAATACCGTCCGTTTCCTGACGAACGACAAGAGCCGTCTTGGTGTGCGTCTTCAAACCGATCACGCCGTATGCGACATGCACTCCAGCATTTTCCAATTTGCGAGCCCATTCAATATTGCGTGCTTCGTCGAAGCGTGCGCGAAGTTCGACCAACACTGCGACCTGTTTTCCACTTTCGGCGGCGTGAATGAGACTTGCAATGAACGGACTGTCCCCGGAAGTGCGATACAGCGATTGCTTGATACAGAGAACTTTCGGATCATTCGCAGCAGCGATGATGAACTTTTCCACGCTGAGATCGAAACTTTGATACGGATGATGAACCAAAATATCGCCTTTGCGAATCTGCGAAAAAATGCTCGATCCTGCCTCGGCCGAAAGTTCGGCGGGCGGAAGCGGAGTCCAACGAGAATATTTCATCGCTGGAAGATCCACGTCCGCAATTGCATCCAGAATCCCATAGTCAGTCAGTCCGGAAGTTTCATATATGTCTTCTGCGCCAAGATCCAGTTCTTCCATTAAAAAGCGCAGAATTCGAGGGCTTGCACCTGATGCGACTTCCAACCGAACGACGCGTGCAAATTTCCTTTCTTTCAGTTTTTGTTCGACAGAAATGAGCAAATCATCGGAGGCGTCACGCTCTGCTTCGATCTCTGCGTCGCGTGTCACTCGGAATGGAAGGACTTGGAGAATTTCCATGCCTGGAAAGAGTTCATCCAAATTATGTTCGATGATCTCTTGCACTGGAAGAAATCGCTTGCCCGACCTCATTTCGTACATTCGAGTCGGTAATTCTGGAATCTTGACGCGAGCGAACATGGTTTCTGGTTCGCCTGGACGACGCACGACCAAGCCGAGCGAAACGCTCATGTTGGAAATGAAAGGGAATCGATGACCAGGATCAACTGCAAGTGGGGTCAAGATCGGGAAGACATTGCGACGGAACCACGCTTGTGCTTCTGCGCGCTCGGACTCTGAAAGATCACTCCATTGCAAGAGGGCAATTCCCGCGGTGCGCAATTCTGGAAGCAACTGATCGGTCAGGATTTTTGTTTGAATCCCATCAAGAGCAAGTACGCGAGTCCGCACGGTATGCAGAACTTGTGCAGGAGTAAGCGGTTCGAAAATCGTCGCACTGACCCCAGTTTCAATCGCATGCCGCATCGCACCGACTCGCTTCATATAGAACTCGTCGAGATTGCGTGTATAGATCGCCATAAACCGAACGCGCTCCAAGAGTGGAGTCCGAGGATCAGCACACATCTCTAGCACGCGAGCATTAAATTCCAACCATGAATGATCTCGATTAAAAAATCGAGTTGGATCGCCTTGGCCGTCAGAACCTGAGGCATCGAAAAATGGATCGAAGTTTGCTTGTGATTTGCTCATTGGTCTTTTGTTTCACCGGATCTGAAAGCGAGAAGCATGGAAAGGGAAAGAATGGATATCAGGAGAGTACATACCGAGCAGAGCAACCTGGGGCTTCTGTCACACGGACCGACCGAATCGAGACTTGGCTTGGAATGCGCGTCGCCATTTCTGTGGCGATGTGTTTTGCAACAGCTTCTGCGGTGGGATTCACAACATCGAATGGTGGAGTTTCATTCAGATTTCTCGAGCAAAATGGACGAAGAACATTGTCGAGGCTCGCTTCGAGGGCGTGAAAATCGCAGGCCAAACCGTCTTGGTCCAACGATGCGGCGCTGACGACGACTTCGACTTGCCAATCGTGGCCATGGATCGCTTCACGCTCGCCACGAATCACAATTGCGTGCGCGGCCGAAAATATGCGCCGTACCTCGAGTTCGAACATAATTTGAGTATAGCCATTGGACTGCAATTCCCCGAATGGGCGCAGAACGACTAGATTTCTACTCGTGCAAGACGCCCCACTGATGCTTTCTGTTTCCGGTGCTCGAGGACTTGTCGGAAAGTCCATGACGCCAGATGTCGCGCGCAATTTTTCTGGTGCATTTGCTCAACATATTCGCAGCGCTCTGCCAACAAACGCTCGACCGAAGCTGATTGTCGGACGCGATGGGCGAGGATCTGGTGCCGAACTTGCTGACGCGGCATGTGATGGGTTGTGTGCTCAAGGATTCGATGTCATCGATCTTGGAATCGTCTCGACGCCGACCGTGGGATTGATGATCGGACATCTGGGCGCAGTTGGTGGAATTGTTTTAACTGCGAGCCATAATCCAATTGAATGGAATGGACTCAAGACGCTCAATGCTGATGGGTTGGCATTGCCACTCGATGAAGCCAATCAAGTTATTGCCCGATTTCGTGCGGGGAAAACTGCAAGTGAAGGCACGCGCGGAGTACGAACGCGATGCGGCGATGGCGATCAAGTGCACGTCGACAGAGTCTTGGCGAATGTTGATGTCGCTGCGATTCGCTCGAAAAAATTTCGTGTTGTGCTTGATAGCGTCAATGGTGGCGGATCACGCGCAGGAAAAATGTTGCTTGATGCACTTGGATGTGATGTTGTGCACCTCAATGGCGAACATACGGGATCGTTTGCTCATACTCCCGAACCAATCGAAGCGAATCTCGGCCAGTTGTCTGATGCTGTTCGTGCGGCGAGTTCAGTTGCAATGGGATGTGCGCAAGATCCGGATGCTGATCGGCTCGCGCTCGTTGATGAGCACGGGAAATTTATCGGTGAGGAGTACACGCTTGTTCTGGGAGTCATGCGACTTTTGCAAAGACATGGGCATGGCGAACTGGCGACGAATCTTTCCACGTCTCGAATGATTGACGATCTCGCTGCCAAGTTTCCACTATCGCGGGTAATTCGAACATCTGTCGGCGAAGCAAATGTTGTTGCTGGCATCAAGAGCTGTGGCGGAATTGGCGGCGGCGAAGGCAATGGGGGATTTATCTGGCCAAAAATATGTTGGGTGCGAGACTCGCTCTCTTCAATGGCTCTTGTTCTGGAACTTTTGGCGCACGACGGACGGACTTTGAGCGCAATAATCGATGGAATCCCGCGATATTCCATGATCAAACGGAAATTGGATCTTGCCTCCATGGGCGGACAAAGTGCAGTGCCCAAAGCGCTTGGCAAAGTTCGCGACTACTTCGCCAATCGCGCAGGCGCACAACTGAACCAAACCGACGGAATCCGAATCGACCTCGCTGACGGATGGGTGCATCTGCGAGCATCGAACACCGAGCCAATCATTCGACTGATCGCTGAAGCAAGTGATCGCACACGCGCCGAACAACTCTGCGATGAGTGCGCTCGTGCAGCAGGATTTGGCGAATAGCAAAGTTTCGTCTTACTTTGGATCGCATCAGTTTGTAGACTCAACGCATGCTGACATTCGCTGGCGCATATACCGCTCTGATTACACCATTCTCGCAGGACGGTACGAAAGTCGATCTTCCTCGACTTGCAGAACATATTCACTTTCAAGCAAACGGCGGAGTGCGTGGCATCGTTCCATGCGGTACGACTGGCGAAGCGCCGACGCTTGAGGAGCATGAACATATTGCCGTGATTGAATGCGCAGTCAAGACTGGGAAACCGCTTGGTCTTCAAGTTATCGCTGGCGCTGGAAGTAATTCCACTTCCCATGCCATTCATTTGCACAAGCTCGCCGCATCGCTTGGTGCGCATGCCTCGCTCCAAGTGACTCCGTATTACAACAAGCCTTCACAAGAGGGTATTTATCAGCATTTTATGGCGATTGCGGACAGCGCAGAACTTCCCATCGTTCTATACAACATTCCAGGGCGAGCCGCCGTTGCCATTACGCCCGAGACCATCGAACGATTGTCGAAGCATCCAAATATTGTTGCGTTGAAAGAGGCGACAGGCTCGATGGATTCTGCAAGTGAAATTCGCCGCCGATGCTCCATCGTGATTCTGTCGGGCGACGATTCGTTGACTGCGAGTTTCGCCGCCGTTGGTGCAGTTGGTGTTGTGAGCGTTGTATCGAATATTGTTCCAGAACGTGTCGCACAACTTTGTCGCGACATTGCCAGCAACGATCTTGCTGCGGTTCGAAACTCTCATGAAAAACTTTTTGGCCTCTCGCGCGGATTGCTCTCGCTGGATGTCAACCCCGTTCCTCTCAAGTGTGCTATGGAATTGCTCGGACGCGATACGGGCTCGGTTCGTTTACCTTTGGTACGTGCAAGCGAATCGGTTCGATCAACCATTGCGGCGCTGCTTCGAGATGCGCAGATTGAAGATGCATCTGAAATTGGGAGAGAGAAAAAATCCACAGTTGTACGAATGAATAAAGCAGGCAAAGCCGGAGCATCGCTGTGACGCAACCTGCGGGCTCCGCAGGACAATCGACGAATCCGTTGGAAAATGCGCCGAATCTGCCATACAAAATTGCAGTCTTGGTCTATCTCTATGACGAACAGAATCGCCTTCTGATGTTGCACCGACTGAAGAAGCCAAATCCTGGCATGTACTCGCCCATTGGAGGAAAGGTCGAATTCCATCGTGGAGAATCTCCGCACGAATGCGCGCGACGCGAGACTTGGGAAGAAGCGGGCTTGACTTTAGATCATCAAGACATCCGATTGTTTGGAATCGTTTCAGAACGCGCTTATCAGAATGAACATCACTGGCTGATCTTCCTCTTTGAATCGGTCAAGCCGATCGTTGCTGCGGATGTTACCCGAATGGATTTCGATGAAGGCAAATTGCAATGGGTTCCTGTTGAAGAAGTCGCAGGACTTGGCAACGGAATGGGACTGCCAGAAACAGACCGGCGAGTCATGTGGCCGAATGCTCAGAAACATCGAGGCGGATTTTTTATGGTCGAGATCGACTGCTCGAAAGATCCATTTGATTTTCGTGTGGTTGAAAGTTCTCCACGAACGAATAGTTAATGACTGCAGAGATCACGCATTTCGGCAACTGCGCTGCGAATGCCCACAAAAACAGCACGGCTAATGATCGAATGACCAATATGCAATTCGTACAAACCGGGAACCTGCGCAAGCGCAGCGACATTTTCATAATTCAAAGCATGTCCCGCATTGAAGCGCATCCCTGCTGATTGAATAAGCGCCCCTACTCGCGCCACTCTTTCCAATTCTGCGCGAGAAGTTGCCCTCAACGATCCCTCCAAATGAAATGCGTGCGAGTATGGCCCCGTATGCACTTCGCAAATTGCAACGCCGATCTTTGCCGCGGCTTCGACTTGTCGAGGATCCGCATCAATAAAAACACTCGATGCAATTCCCGCTTGCGAGAGTCGATCGACAATCGCACGCAGCGAATCGCCAAGTGCGGCGACATCAAGGCCACCTTCTGTTGTGATTTCACTGCGCCCCTCTGGAACAAGCATTGCCGTCTGCGGACGAATTCGCAAAGCGAAGGCGACCATCTCGTCGGTCGCCGCCATCTCAAAGTTCAGAGGAACTGAGACCACTTTGCGAAGTTGTTCGACATCCGCGTCCTGAATATGTCGACGATCTTCACGCAAGTGCACAGTGATTCCGTCAGCACCGCCCAATTCCGCCTCGCGTGCTGCGAGAACAGGATCGGGCTCCCAGGTCCTTCTTGCTTGTCGAATGGTGGCGACATGATCGATGTTCACGCTCAATTTTGGCACGGGGATATGCTAGATGCATGCCGTCCTTTTCGTCGAAGTTGAATGAATTGCAAACTGTCTTGCATGCCCAGGGAGATCGCGTCTTGACGCTTGTGACTCTCGCGATCGAGTCGTACTTCGATCACGATGAAGCAAAAGCGCGGACGGTTGTTGCGCTCGACGACGAAATCGACAGCGTCGATGTTGCAATCGAGCGAGCGTCGATTCCGTTGCTGGCCATGGGGCAGACCAACGAACATGCAATCCGCCAAGTCCTGACATTGGTCAAGGTCAACAACGAACTGGAACGCATCGCTGATTGCGGAGTCAACATTGCAGAACAAGTTGTTGGGCATCAACATTTGTCTGACCCAATGCCACCAACATTTCGCGTGATGGCCAATAGCGTGCTTGGGATGCTGAGAGATTCCAATCGTGCGCTTGCGACTTCCAATGCCGAACTTGCGCGGCAGGTTCTCCTCTTTGACGACACGGTCGATCGTTTCCGCAACGAACTGATTCTTCAAGCGCAAGAACAAGTCGCTCTTGGAACGAGCAGCGTTCGCTTTGCTTTCCGAGTGACTGGAGCAACTCGGAACATGGAGCGCAT
>CAMDEL010000028.1 GCA_945896765.1 Singulisphaera sp. GP187 | reverse complement strand
GCAATTTCGATCAAGGACCCCACTGCTGTCATTCTCCGCCGTCAGTCTGGAACGAACATTATGCTTGTTGGACAGCGTGAAGACGCTGCGATGGGAATTTCAGCAGGAGTGATTGTGTCACTTGCGTCGCAGTACAAATCAGATCAATGTCAACTCTTTCTGCTCGACGGTACTCCGCCAGATGACGAAAATTTCGGTCGACTTGCCGGCCTGCAAGAGCGCCTTCAGATTTCTGGCGCCGCAGGTGGATTGCGTGACGCCGAGTCGATCCTTGAAAAAGTAACCTCGGAACTTCTGCGAAGGCAAGGTGATCACAGCGCACAATCTCCAACTTGCGTTGTTCTGATTCACGCCATCCACCGCTTTCGTTCGCTGCGCCGAAACGAAGATGACTTTGGCTATTCAGCATCCGGCGATACAGCGCCCACTCCAGACAAATTGCTGGCCGCATTGCTGCGCGATGGACCAGGTCTTGGAATCCATGTCATGATTTCATGTGATGGCGCTATAAATCTCGCGCGATCTTTTGATCGAAATTCAATTCGTGAATTCGAATGGCGCTTGCTTTTCCAAGTGAGTGCGTCCGATTCGAGCACACTGATCGATTCACCAATTGCAAGTCGGCTTGGGCCGCAGCGGGTCATCCTTCACAGTGAAGAGACAGGCACCCAAGAGAAATTTCGTCCATATGCATGGCCATCGATGGAATGGATCGATCGATTGTTTCCCCGACAATAATTGGGTCCCACAGAAATGTGCATTTAAATTCCTAGAATCGAATGGTCTTCGCAATACGGACAATGGTATTTCTGAGCTATAATCGAATGTTCGGGCGCTTAGCTCAGCTGGCTAGAGCACTGCCCTTACATGGCAGGTGTCACAGGTTCGAATCCTGTAGCGCTCATTGTGTTTTCTTGTGTTTCGATTCTTTTTTTAGTTTTCGTACCTCGCTTCGAGCCGAATCATGCGATTGATTTTCGTCCCACTCTTTCTCGCATTCATTGGCGTATTCGGTGTGTGCGCTTGCTCAAACATCGAAAAAGCCGACCCAACACTTGCACCCAAGAGATCCGCTCGCCCACCAATCCCACTTGATGTGGATCCCATTATGCGCGGAACGATTGCAAGCGAAACAATCGTGATGGGCTATCAGCCTGTTGTGGTTCGCGGTTATGGATTTGTAGTTGGGCTGAAAGGAACAGGAAGTCGCACGGCACCTGCAGAAGTTCGACAATACATATTGAAAGAGATGATGCGTTATGGTCTTGGAGAGACATCTGGAAATTCTCAGGTGATCAATCCAGAGGCGCTCATGAATTCAGAAGATACGGCGATCGTCATCGTGGAAGCGCTCATCCCAGCAGGAGCGCCACGCAACACTCCATTTGATGTTCGCGTGTATGCCGCACCAGGGACAAGTACCACCAGTCTCGAGGGTGGAACGCTTTGGACCACCGAATTGCGACCTGGAGTCTTGCTTGTAGGCAGTCGAGAAATTCGTTCTATGGCCGAAGCGAAAGGCCCGATCATCATCAATCCATTCTCGGATGATTCCAATCGAACGCAAACGATGGTGAACCAATTGAGTGGACGAATTCTCAACGGAGGGAAATCACTCAAACAACTTCCAATAAAATTGGTCATGGCAACTCCAAGTCATTCGCGTGCTCGTTTGATTGCAAGTGCAATCAATTCAAACTATCCACGCGAACCTGGTCAGCGCGGTGAGACTGCAAACGGCGTCTCTGGTGAATTGATAACCATCGACGTGCCCCCATCTTGGTACAAACGATCAGATGAATTCGTCGAGTTACTTCGGCATACATCCGTGAATGTTGGCCCAATCGATGCGACGGCGACATCCATTGCGAGTGCTTTGATGAATAATCCTGGCGCTGCGAATGCAGCAAGCCTTCGATGGCAAGCCCTCGGACCGAAGAGCATCACAGCGACTCGAACTCTGTATGACTATGCAGAAGAGCAACCACGCTTCGCGGCATTGCAAGCAGGCGCTCGACTGAATGATGCGCTCGTGGTTCCGCAACTCTTGGCGATGGCTCAGACAGGAAGTGCTGAATTGCGGGTTCCAGCAATTCGGCTGCTTCAACGCATGAGCATCAACCCAGCAATCGACCTTGGACTTCGTCCCCTGCTCGATGACAGCGATATTGATGTTCGACTTGCTGCGTACGAAGTTCTGCGTGAGCGCCGTGATCCGATCGTTCAAAGTCAGATGGTTGGCAAAAAGTTTCGCATCGATGTCGTTCCAAGCAAATTCCCGATGATCTATATCAGCCAGTCTGGGCAACCAGCCATCACTATCTTTGATAATGAAATGAATTTGAAAACTCCGATGAGTCTGCGCTCATGGGATGGAAATTTGATGTTCAAAGGCGAAGAGGGCGAATCAACCGTCAGTGTTTTTTATCGTCGCGGTCTTGGAGTCACTCCGCTGGTTGACCAAGTCAGCTTGAAAGTCCCAGAACTTATTCGATTTCTCGGGCATACGACCGATGCAGCTCATCCTGCTTCAGGAATGGGTATGACCTATAGCCAGACGATTGGTGCGATCTATGCCCTCTCTTCCAATGGGTTTTTGCCTGGGACTTTCAAGGTCGAACAGGACCGAATTATCGCTGCGATCGCCAAAGCAGGAGCCGAAGCCGAGCGAACGGATCGTCCAGAATTCATCGAGGATGAATCGACGGGGTCTGACCAACCATCCATTGCGGGGATGAATGTTCCTGGCCTGACTCCAAGTTTACGACCCAGCCTCGGTACCGGATCAATTTCTACAGATAAAAATAATCCAAACGGGCCAAAAACAGATATCGTGCCCCGATAACGTCATCGCCCGCTTCGGGCAAACCTTTCATGGAAGGAAGGTCGATCAGAGTTGCGACTGGAGGTCGGAGTGCGTCTTTCCAAACTCATACTCAACGGTTTTAAGAGCTTCGCCGATCACACCGAATTTCGATTTGATGAACCCATCATCGGAATCGTTGGTCCCAATGGTTGCGGCAAGAGCAACGTTGTCGATGCGATCAAATGGGTTCTTGGCGAACGAAGTGCAAAGAGTCTTCGTGGAAGCGCGATGGTCGATGTCATCTTTGCTGGAAGCGCAGTGCGCAAGCCAATGGGATGCGCTGCGGTATCACTTGTGTTTTCAAACCCAGTGCTTGAAGCGCCAATAAAAGCTCATGAAAGATCTGCAGATTCAGCGGAATCCACTGAATCTGCTTCGGATGAAGACGCGCAAGATTCCACTGTTGAAAATGAAGAGGCAGTTGTACGACGTGCACACGTTCGTCATCGGGCGTTGCCAGTTGATTCGGACGAAGTCGATGTCACTCGAAAGTTGTACAGCGATGGACGCTCGGAGTATTTGATCAATGGTCGGAAGGTTCGGTTGCGTGACATCAAAGAACTCTTTATGGATACTGGCATCGGAACCGATGCCTATTCAATTATTGAACAAGGGAAAGTTGCAGCGTTGCTCGAAGCGAATCCAGCAGAGCGTCGTGCGATTCTCGAAGAGGCAGCAGGCGTTGCGAAATTTCGTGCGCGAAAAGAAGAAGCTGCACGCAAGTTGGAGCTTGCTGAAAAGAACTTGGTTGTTCTGCGTGAACAACTCTCTGGTGCCGAACGCCGATTGCGAATTGTGCGCGGGCAAGCCGAGAAAGCAAAGCGATTCGTCGAACTCGACTCTCGTCGTCGTGCGCTTCGATCTGCGCTCACACTTGATCAATACCACGAACAACGATCAAAGTTGACTGAGTGCGAACAAGCAGTCATTGCTGCCGAAGCTGCTCGAGATGCATTGACCCAAACACTTGAAGATGCAGAAAACTCGAAAAGACTGCGGGAAACCGAGCGTGATTTGGTTATGCAGAATCAGCAAGGTTTGGAACGAGATCGTTTCGAAGCCGCGTCGGCAGTCAAGCAAGCTCAACAACGCATCGAGTTCACTGAACAAGCGCTCGGCGAGACTCGCAGCGCTCTCGAACAAGACGCTTCGGCGATCGGCGCTTTGGATGGGCGTGTTGCTCAACATGCGACGCAATTAGCAGAATTGATTCTTGCGGTTGATCTTGCAGCGAAGGCTGTTCTGGAAGCTGAAGAACAGAATGCCGTTGCCGCAGAAGCACGCGCTCAGTGTGCGGCCGATGCTTCTGCTGCTCGCGATGCCGATTTGCGCTGGCGTGAAGAACACATTGCTCTCGAACGCGAAAAATCTCGTCTGGCAGCTCGAAGACATGCCGCTGAAGAACGGCTCGCGTCTATTGATGCGGAATCAGTCCGAGTGACTGCTCGCTCGAACGAACAAGAGCGCGAACTTCAGACTCATTTTACTGCGCGCGATCTTGCGGCAACTCGGCGGTCTGAGGCTCAGGCTATTGCCGAGAAGATTCAAGCTGAAGTGGTCAATGAACTTCGAAATGTCGAGTCGTATGGCGAAGAAGGTGTCGCAATCAATGAAAGATTGATGACCTTGCGCGACGAACGAACCCGTGGCGAAAGCCGACGAGCGATTCTGGAAGAAATGGAATCGGCGCGAGAAGGATTGGGTGGCGCAGTTCGAACGGTCCTTGGAGATCAAGACAAATTCCCTGGAATTCGTGGAGCTTTGGGAGATCTTGTTTCAACAGATCGAGTGAATGCGGTCGCAGTTGAAGCAGCTCTTGGAAGTTGGTTGGAATGCTTGGTTGTTGAGGGGACTGTGGAAGCTTCCCCCCTGCTGACTCATGCGTGTGAACTTGATGGAAGAGTGACATTTGCGCCAGCAACAATTGCGGACTCGCTCGATACAACATCCCCCGCTTCTCCAGAAGCTTGTCCAGAAGGTGCTCGACCACTGAGTTCGATCATCCGCGTTTCTGGTGGCGCGCAAGGAATCATCGAAACCTTGCTTCGACGAACTTGGTTGGTCAATGATCTTGCGACAGCATTGCAACTTTCAACTGGAGATCAATCTGGTTCGCGGTTCGTCACACTTTCTGGTGAAGTGATCGATCACCTACGAACGGTCACTGTTGGAAAGCTTCGCGGCGGCAGCGGTGGTTCGGTCATTCGGCGTGCCGAATTGACAGAACTGACTTCATCGAATGAAATTCTTGGCGGACGTATTCGAGAAATCGAGGACGACGCATCTCGTGTTGCCGCACTGGGGACCGCGGCGAAAAGCCGCCACGAGGAGCGTGATAGCGCGCTTCAGGCAGCTCGCAGAACTGCAATCGAATGCGAATTTCAATCTGAACGAACCGAGCAACTCATTACTCGAATCGAACGCGATCAAGTCGCCGTGCGCTTTGAGGTGGCAGAGATTGCTCGACGGGCCCAAGCAGCTCAGCAAGAGCAGGCTTCGATCATCGAACGGCTGACGATTGCCGACGCCACGCTTTCCACGGCAGATGCGAATGCGACAAGCGCTCGCGAGCAAGCCCTTGAACGACAGAATATTCTCGATCAAGCGCAAGAATCTCTTTCCGCTGCGCGTTTGATGCTTGGAGAGACCACCAGTCGGTCGCAAGTCGCTCGCCGTGAACAAATTCTCATCGAGACTGCATTGCAGGAATCTCGCAGGCAGCGTGTCACAGCAGAAGATCAGTTGCAACGACGCGAGGCTCATGTTGAAACGCTCGAGGAATCGATTTCAGAATCCCGTTCGGTGACTCAGCGCGCTCAGCAGAAGCACGACGCAATTGCGGTTCGACTTGCGGACTTGGCTCAATCCCTTTCGATGGCAGTTGTGGCAAATGACGCCGCAGGCGAAGTGCTTCGAACTCTGCGTGAATCTGCATCTGATACTGAGCGCCAATGGAGCGAGTCCGAATTGGCTCGACGCGAATGTTCGATGCGTCTTGAGACTCTGACGACGCAAGCACGCGAAGAACTTGGCCTCGAACTTGAAACACTCTGGACGGCTCATCTCGAGGAGCGAGAGTCTGGCGCGTTTGTGCTTACTGATCGAGCGATCGCCTCGCTTGAAGCGGATCAACTGCGCGATGAGATTCGATCACTTGGAAATGTCAATCTTGACGCCATGGCCGAATTGACTGAACTTGAAAATCGAACTCAAGAACTTGCCAACCAGTTGACGGACATCGATTCTGCGAAGGAACACTTGGAGCGCCTGGTGGTCGAACTTGATGCGACAAGTCGCGTTCAGTTCGAGGAAACTTTCAACATGGTTCGCGAGAATTTCGGCGGAACAAATGGAATGTTCCGACGTTTATTCGGCGGCGGAAGTGCGGACATGTATTTGATTCCGATGGAAGATGGAACGATCGATTGGCTTGCATCAGGAATCGAAATTCGTGCCAAGCCTCCTGGGAAAGAACCTCGAATCATCACTCAACTTTCTGGTGGCGAGAAGTCCATGACGACGGTCGCGCTTCTGTTGGCGATTTTCAAGAGTAAGCCAGCCCCCTTCTGCATTCTGGACGAAGTTGACGCAGCACTCGACGAAGCAAATGTCGAACGGTTCTGCAACTCGCTCAGTGGGTTCCTTGATCAAAGTCATTTCATTGTGATCACCCATCACAAGAGAACAATGCAAGCTTGCCACAGATTGCACGGTGTGACCATGCCTCAACGTGGCGTCTCCAAGCGCGTGACAGTTCGCTTTGAACAGGTTGGCGCTGGTGGTCGAATCGCCGAATCTGCAATTGCCGCAGAAGAATCTGCAAGCGAAGAAAACCCCGAGTCAGTTGGACAGTCAGGCAAATCTGCTCTGACGAACAATTGATCGAATTGGTTTTTTACAAAACATGAAAACTTCTCCAAGTATGTCTCCAGCGTTGCATTCCAAGATGTGGTGGGTTCTGTGGATCAATGGAATACTGCTCATTCTTGGCGGATTGGTCTTGATCACCGTTCCACTTATGGCTGCCTTTGCATGGCTATACATATTTGGAATCATGCTCGCCATTGCTGGTGTGCTTGGATTATTCGGAGCGTTCTTTGGACTCTCGCACGGAATTCACAGCTTGACGGCATTTGTCGGACCAATTCTGGCAATGATTCTTGGAGTTCTATTCGTGGATGCGCCTCAGCAGTCCGCAATCACCATCACCGAATTTGCTGGTGCGCTTGCAATCATCGGTGGCGGCGCACTCATTGCAACGGCTCTCGGTCTTCGTGGTCACGATGGATGGATTGGCGTGCTCGGCAATGGAGTGATGACGACAATCGCAGGAATACTGATTGTCATGTGGCCAGATGCCGCACTTTTCGTCTTTGCGATTTTCTTCGGAGTTCAGTTGATCTTCAGCGGATTTCGTATGTGCGCTATCGGATCCCGCATCCACCGATTTTCAGCTTCGCATCATTCCTGAATTTCCAGCAGCAGGTTGCTGCGCTGAAATCTTGACAAAAGTCCCGTTGTTCAAGTCTTTGGTGACATTAGGGAAAGCCAAGACTTTATTTTGCATCACGACGAATACTCCCGGTGGTAAAATCTGTACGGCAATCAACGACTCTGTCAGATTCTGAACGGCATCTGTGCGACGCATTTCATATGGGCGCATTGCACCGGTCAAAACGACAGGCTTACGAGGCGCATTTGGCTGTGACCAGCGCTTGTAAATTGTTTCTCCGGTCACAGCGAGACGATCTGTTCCATGCACAATCACGATGCCGTCAGAGTCTTGCGCCCCTTGGAATGCAGCTTCGGCAATATCTTGATGATCCTGCGAAGTCATATCCAAACTGTCTTTGTTCATTAACGCTTGACGAGTGATGGTGACTCCGCGCAGATCAAGAGAACCAATCATCACATCAAGAACACTGACATGATTTGTCATCACGCCTGCCAATTCGTCATAGGTTTTTTCAATCGTGCCGCCAGTTGAAATGAGCAGAAGTCGAAACATTGTGGAAGACTAATCTCCTTTGGAGAACTCGGTTTGAAGTTCGACTGACAATTCCACGAATTGCGGCGCAGCGCAAACGCCTTTTCTGCAGACGCTCACAGTCACGAGAAGTTTGACCGCACTCGGAGCGGCAATCTTTCGTTGCCGCACTGGTATTCGAAACAAACCAGTGAGATATTTTGCACCATCGTGCGACACGATCGGTGTTGGATATTTCGTCTCAATTTCAATTTCACTTGGCGTGTGGACACGCACATGAAGACCTCGAGGACTTCCATCGTGAGCCAGAACTTCTGCACCCTCCTCGGCAATAATTTCGACGGCTCCATTTTTCCAGCGGATTTCGAGCCCTTCAATTGTGTCCGCTTTCGCATGAATTGAAGTGGATTGCACGGCGACTGCTCCGGCTGTAAACACCGCTGGGACAATCTGTTGCGCAACTGGCAGAAGTGCAAGCGTGTTCGCCATAGAAAGAGGCTGCTCGGCCAAATTGGTCGCAATCGCCTGCAACGAAATCGAAAGGTCACTTCGAAGTGAATGTTCCGCGCCAGCTTGAATCAGCGAGGTCATCACTCGCAATATCGAAGAAGTTCCCGAAGGAACCGCACCGTCATTACAACTTCGAGGACGAACAAACAACATCGAGTCACCTGCGCGCACATCACTCCATCTCCCATGCTCGCTTTCAAAGAATGTTTCGCGGGCACTTGAATAAAGATCGCCTGCGCGTGCGAGCCATTTCGGCTCCTTGGAATTGCGCCAAATACTCATGCAGGCGTTGGCGATACCCGCAATATCTTCGAGTGTTGCAGGTATAGACGCGCGGCCACTGCGCCAACATCGCATCCATCCGTCAGTGGTTTGCAAATTGTCGAAAATCCAATTTGCAGCTTCTTCTGCGCGCGCTTTCCATGCGTCGTTTTCTAGCCACCGCCCAGAGTCTGCGAATCCTTCGATCATCAATCCGTTCCATCCAAGCAATACTTTGTCATCGCACAGAGGTTGTGGCCATGTCATTCGATTTTTGTGGAGCGTTTCCAATGCGCGTTGAACTTTTTCATTCAGCGCATCTGCAGGATCACGCATTTGTAAAACCCAGGTTGGAGGATCGTTTGGATGATGCGGATCTCGAAAATTTGCTGCACCGTCCATGCCTGTCACTGACAGCAAGAGTGCTTGATCTTCGCCGTATATTCCCGCAGATTCAAGCACGGTTCGCGTGCGATCGGGACTCCACGCATGCCCTGTTCCTTCTTTGCCGCCGACATCTGCATCAAGGGCGCAATAAAAACCACCGTGAGGAACAGCGAGTTCGCGATTGACAAATTGCAGCGTTCTCTCGCAAATCTGTCGAAGAAACGGATCATGATTTTTCGCTGCAACTTGCGCATAGAGAGGCGCAAGCAACGCATTGTCATAAAGCATTTTTTCGAAGTGAGGAATCATCCATGCTTCGTCAACGGAATATCTGTGAAAACCACCTGCCACTTGATCGAAGACTCCACCGCATGCCATCTTGGTCAAAGAAGAACGAACGACCTGGCCACCCTGCTCTCCTCCTGCAGACAAGAGAAGTGAAAAATACGCAGGTTGCGGAAACTTTGGAGCTGTTCCAAATCCGCCATGTTCGCGATCTTCAATTTGCAATAATTGCAACGCGGCGCGTGCGGCAATTGTTGCGGAAATCTTTCCTGGTGGATGTTCAGTCGCGATCGCAGACGTCACAGCATCTGCGATGCGTTTGGATTGTTCGATCATCGCAGCTTCACGCGTCGACCACGAATTGGAAATCGAATCAAGCAGTTGTTGGAAACTTGGTCTCCCCCATGCAGGTTGAGGTGGGTAATACGTTCCAACAAAAAACGGCATGCCATTCGAGGGTTCTAAGAACGCAGAAAGTGGCCAACCACCACTTGCTCGACCTTCTGTTGCTTGCGTATAAATCTGACACGCCTGCATATAAATGTCATCAACGTCAGGCCGTTGCTCGCGGTCGACTTTAATGCAAACAAAAGATTTATTCATTTGAGCGGCACACTCTGCATTTTCAAAGCTTTCGTGTTCCATCACGTGACACCAATGGCACGTTGCGTAACCAATGGAAAGAAAAATCGGGACATTCCGTTTCCGAGCGACTTCGAAAGCCTCCGAGCACCACGGCCACCAATCGACAGGGTTCCCAGCGTGCTGAAGAAGGTATGGACTGTCCTCTTTCCCGAGCCGGTTTCCACCAGTCTGGTCTTGCGAGCCACTGCTCATAGGACGTTTCCGATTGTTTGGCAATGATCAACAAAGAGGAAGGGGCTCATTGACCGATACTGTAACGACGATGTCCACGCTCATTCTTGCTCTCTTTGCTGCACTTGGTTTTTTTCTGCTGATTGCAGGCGTACAGCTCGTCGGCCTGATCGCTGCGTTCACTGGCGGAGTTCTTGGTTGGTGCCTCGGTGGATTCATCCACGATTCGTTTGTTCCCGAGTGGTCTCCCGCAATCTGTGCTGCGACGGCAAGCGTTGGATGTGCGGCAATCGCGGCGCTCTTTGTCAGACCTGCAGTTGCTGTTGGATTCGCTGCTGCGGGCACAATCATCGGATTGCTTTTCGCTGGTTTGCTCGTTGAACGAGGTATCGCTCCGACTGCTCCGTTGCCATCAGCGAAATCTTCTGCAAATGCGACTCAAGAACCAACTCCTTCTGCCTCTGTTCGAGCTGCGCGAAGTGGATTGACCGATTCGATTCTGTCAATCATTGGCGAGAGTCGTCATCAATCTGCGGGCGAAGATACAACTGGAAGTATCGCGCTTCTTGCGGGTGCGGGCGGAAGAATCGCAGCACAAATCAAGAGTCGTTGGGATCTTGTACCCCCTGCGACACAGACATTTCTTTTCGCTGTGACTGCTGGCGGAGCAGTCATGGGATTTGGCTTAGGAATTTTCTTTGCGCGCTGGGCGCTTGCAGGAGCTGCCGCGACGCTTGGATCGTTGCTCTTTCTTGGATGTGGAATGCCTTTGATGGAGACGATCGTTCCATCATTCCATTGCCCTGACTCTCCAACTGCGTGGATCTTTCTTGGCGGAGCAACAACGCTTGCAGGTTGGGCTTTCCAAATGAGAAGAGTGCAAGCAAAAAAAGAAGCGCCATCGCCCGCATAAGAAGCCATACGACTATCGTGCTTAACAAGAAAGTGCATTTCACGGACAAACACTATGGATGATTTTCGATATCTCGAAGGTTCACTCTCATGCGAAGGCGTTTCGATGCGGGACATTGCCAAGTCCGTTGGAACTCCCTGCTATGTCTATTCGAGCGAGACATTTCGTCAACATTTCACGCGCCTTCGTGATGCATTCGCACCGATCAATCCGCTGATTTGTTTTTCAGTCAAATGCTGCTCAAATCTAGCCATTCTGAGGCTGTTGACTGAACTTGGCGCAGGCATGGATGTTGTGTCGGGTGGCGAACTCTTTCGTGCAATGAAAGCTGGTGGTGATCCAAAGAACTTCGTCTATGCCGGAGTCGGAAAGTCCGATGCGGAAATTCGATATGCACTCGAACAGCGAATTGGACTTTTCAATGTCGAAAGCGAAATGGAATTCGAGAATCTTGCTCGCATTGCACGAGAAACTGGCATTCAGACAGGAGCTGCGCTTCGAGTCAATCCCGATGTCGACCCCAAGACGCATCGATACACATCCACTGGAAAGCGCGAGAGCAAATTTGGTGTTGACCTCGAACGTGCCGCGGCTTTTTTCCATTCGTACGGTCGTGATCCATTTGTATCCCTTCGCGGAATTCACCTCCATATTGGATCGCCGGTGTATACAACTGCGCCGTATTTGGAAAGCGTCACGAAAGCGCTCGCGCTGATGGACGAACTCACTGCGGAAGGATTCCAAATTGACACGCTCGATCTCGGCGGCGGATTCGGAGCAGATTATGAAAGTGATCAGTCGCCACTTGCAGAGGAATATGCGAATGCGATTGTTCCGTTGCTTCGCGATCGTGTCACCAAAGGATTGCGCATCATTTTGGAACCAGGCCGAACAATCGCCGCGAATGCAGGCGTGCTCTTGACCAAGGTCGAATATGTAAAAAAATCTGGTGATCGAAACTTTGCAATTTGTGATGCAGGTATGCA
>CAMDEL010000027.1 GCA_945896765.1 Singulisphaera sp. GP187 | reverse complement strand
CTCGAACGCATTCGGCGCAGAACCTCTGCACCAATTACCGAAAACATCACTCCAGTTGCCCGCCGATTTGCTGCTTCTTTGCTCGCGTTTTCATTTCGCTTGACCGCCGCTTCTGCAACCTCTGATGCGAAATCATTCATTCGGTCGCTCATAGCCAGTGGAAAATCTCCGCGCTCCAATTGATCGATCATTGGCAAGAGATCGGCGTGTAATGATTGCAAGCCAAGTTCGACCGCTGTCACTGCGGCGCCGGGAGATCCCGCTGCGTACATCTGCACAAATTCGCGCGCTGCGCCATTCACCTCTCCAAGATTTCGGTCAAGCCATCCAGACATCTGCGCTTCATCAAGCGGAAAGAATCCGAGTGTTTGACAACGACTCCGAACTGTTGGCAATAATCGGTCCAAACTATTTGTCACCAAGATGATGACTGTCCCTGGCGGAGGCTCCTCAAGTGTCTTCAAGAGAACATTTTGCCCGTCTGTTTCTAATCGCTCTGCTTCGTCGATAATGAAAACTTTTCCAGCGCCCATGACGCTTGATCGATAGACAGCTGCGTCAATTCTCGCGCCTCCACTCGAAACTCCGCCAATCATGTGCTCGCGTAACAGAGCAACTGGAATATTGTTCTGCTTACGATCGCGCAATTCTCGATCTGCACTCGACCCCGCAAGTTCTGCACGAATGATCCGAACATCTGGATGTGTTCCGGCGCGCAAAAATGTGGCGCTTGGCGTATGCAAATTCGCGGCACACTTTGTTCGCTGGGCATCGCCGGAAAGTGGGTCAACAATCACTGCGGCAACACGTAATGCCGCTGTGCACTTGCCCGTTCCTCTTGGCCCATGAAAAATCCAAGCATGCGGGAAATGCCCAGATCCAAGCGCTTTTGCGAGTGTTTCCAGCGCTTGATCTTGTCCAAGAATCTGCCCATCCAATGCGACACGCGCCAGCGAAGAAACATACAAATCGCCTGGAGAGCCTGTCTCTGCTTCTGCGCGAGGAGTGCGCACGGATTTGGGTTTGCCAACAGCACGAGGCACAGTCACCTTGGAACCTCGATCATTACAGTTTTTTCGGCGACTGTCTCTTGTGATCCCTTTCGGATTGGCCTCAAGAGATCTTCGCCGTTCACCTTCAATTTTGGAAATCGTTTCTTGATGGCCAAGACTTCATCCGAGTACAGCGTCGTCTTGGCGTCGTATGCATCTTCGCCAAAGAGTCCGACGGTCACCATACTCATTCGACGATCATCATCGTGATGAAAAAATGCTGGCAGACCTTGTGCCCGCAACTGCGCTGTGTACGCCTCGGCTTTGCGGCGAATCTCTTCGAGAGTGATCTCGCCAGAACCAAAATCACTCCACACCGCTACTTCCATCGAATAGAGAGTTCGAGCATTTGGATTCGCAAGTCGCGCACGGCGTAAATCAAATGCGCCCAATGGACCCACGCGCGCTGTATCAACTCGCGATAGAAATGATCTTGCAAAGGGACGCTCGTTCCCATCCGTCAGTGCTTGGACTTGTTTCACCATTGGTATCGCCGCTGGATCATCTGTGCCCGTGAATCGACCAACCATAACCACAGATCCGTTTGACTTCTCGCGTGCGAACGACTCGGCCAGCAGAGGAAATTTTCGGCGCAGTTGAACACATGCAGCCTCCGCGAGTTGTGCGTGATCATCACCAGAAAAAGACAACAAAACAATTCCCCATCGCCGATCTTCATTTGTTGCAACTTTAGAATCACTGCTCTGAGAATTTGTTTTTGCACCGACTTTGGCGGGAACCGAAACTGGCTCCTCAATCGCTGCGGTGGGTTGCGCAGCAGTTTGGGGACTTCCCGGAACGGACCAACTCGGTGATTTCCCTGTTGTCGTGGATTTTGTGGTCTTACCGGCAGTACCAGCCAAGATGCCATTCTCTTCACCATTTGCGATTGCGGTATCACTGAAAAGAGCGTTGGGGTCACTCGACTCTTCAGAAAGCGCATTTTTCTTTGAATTTTTGGGGGTATTCGCACATCCAAATGTCGAAGCAATCAAGACACAAGATATGAATTTCACAAACAAAGTTGAATTGCGCTCAAACATGTTGGGTGGATCATAACTCGCCTTGCACACACAATTTGAATAGTTGAAGACTTTGGATTCGATAGGACGATATGTATCTTGAGCCTAGAGTTTGGGCTCACTACAAGGATGTCACGAGTACGACGTCAGGCCGATGCTGAAGATGGATCTGAAGCAACGGTCGCAGGAGTTTTATCAATGTCCGAATCCATACGAATAACGAAGAATAGAACCATGACAAGCGCAACCGAAACAATGACCTCAGTTATACCGACGATGAAAGTTGATGAGTGTTCGAATGTTCGGCCGCTCGCTTCAAAGTTGGAAGATCATTCAGAGGAACATGCCAGACACCTTGCTCATTTGCGGGCTTTGCCGGAAGTCCGAGCTGAACGCATCGCAAAGATTAAGAAAATGATTGCTGATGGATCATTCGACACAGAATCAAGGCTTTCTGCTGCGATTGATCGCATGCTTGAAGAACTTCGCCACCACTAATCCTTTGTTTATTTCTGTGGTTCGCCTCTAAAATCCAAAGCCAAATTTCGCAACAGATTTTTGGTCGCCACTCATACACTTGAGAGGTGATCAGTCAAAAACTTTATCTTCTTTCTCTCTTCCTCGCCTTCGCTTGGAACAGTGGCGCAGTTGCGCAATCGCCACCTGTCAACGGCATGCGCCCGTCCGATGTTCGATGGGACGCAATCGAGCACGCCACCGTCTTCACTTCCCCACTCGTCAAGATAGATGACGCGACGATTCTGATGCGAAATGGTTGGATCGAAGCTGTCGGGCCCACTGTGAATATTTCTATACCTGCCGGCGCCACGATTCATAACGGACGCGGCAAAACGGTGATGGCTGGATTTATCGAGCCTGCATTGATTCTCAACTCCGCTGTGCTTGCAAAGAAAGTTGCAGGCGATGCGGGAGCGCATTGGAATTCCAACGTGACTCCTCAAGTCTCTACCAAAGATTTGCCGCCAATTTCTGCCGAAGTAAGCCAAGAATTGCGCGCGCTGGGATTCACAATTGCCGCGACATATCCCAACTCTGGAATCTTTCGTGGCAGTGGTGCAGTTGTGCTTCTGGGAATGGAACCAAATGGAAAGCGAACCATCGGAGGAGACGCAGGCCAGTTCCTATCGTTTGGTCGAAGTCCGCCGGATGCACGATCAGAGAATGATAATGAAGATATGTGGCGAACTCCTACATATCCAAACTCAACGATGGGTGCGGTTGCGCTTTTGCGGCAAACATTTCTCGATGCACGATGGCGAGCAAAATCCGTAGATGTTTGGAATGCGCACCCAACTGGAAACGATCCCCCTGTTGCGGCAGCAGCGCTCGATGCATTCGCGCAAGCGATCAGTGGGAATGATCGAGTTCTCTTTGATGCTTCAACCGAACTTGATGCGCTGCGCGCTGGGGGACTCGCGCAAGAATTCAAGTTGAATGCTTCGATATTGGGAGGCGGTGGAGAGTTTCGCAATCTCAATGAGATCGCAGCGATGAAACTGCCGATTATTGTGCCGCTCGATTTCCCTCAACCACCAGAACTTTCCTCGCCACGATTATCAGAGAGCATCTCGCTGCGGGATCTGGAAAGTTGGGCCGTAGCGCCATCGAATGCTGCTCGACTTATCGCCGCCGGCGTTCCTGTCTCGTTGACGACAAGCCGTCTAAAGCAGCGAGATTCGTTTCCCGCTCGCGCACGCGAAGCACGTGAGGCTGGTCTGAGTGAGGCGCAGTTGATCGCCGCTTTGACAACTGCGCCTGCGTCGTTGCTTGGAATGAGCGACACGATTGGAACAATCGAAAAAGGACGAATGGCAAATTTGACTGTCAGCGATGGTCCGCTTTTTGCAGAGGATTCTCGCATTACCGAAGTTTGGATTGCGGGTCGTTCATATGACGCGGCAGCTCAGGATAAAACTCCATTCGAAAATGATTTTGTGGGAGCGGGACGATTCTCTCTCACGCTTCTTGATGGGTCAGCACGCATCGTCGTGATTGATGCGAAGAAGCGAACAATCGTGTTTGAGGCAACGGCTGCAGACGCAACCAAGACATCAACAAGTGCAAGCAATGTTTCACTCGAACGGTTGCATGGTGGATTCGTAGTCGATGGTGAGGCTCTAGGCATGGCAGGGCCCTTGCGCTGCACACTGCGTGCAGATGGAGATCGCCTGACAATAGAAGTTCTGCCTGCAAGTGGAATTTCCACATTGTTCTCCGCTGTTCCAGCCCAAGCAGAGGCGGTGAAAGTTGTAAGCGATGAAAAAACGGCGGATCAATCGACAGAAAAACCATTGGAGAATCCACCAGCAAAGCCCCCAACTCGACCAGATGTCCCTATGACCTTTCCCTTTGGCGACTTTGGATATTCCTCAATTCCCGCCAAAGAAAACGTGATCTTTCGTGGAGCAACAGTCTGGACAAGCACCCCCGCTGGAATTCTTGAAGACACCGACGTCATCATTCGAAATGGAATCATTGTGCAAGTTGGAAAAAATCTATCGGTGCCAAGCGACGCGAAGGTTGTCGATTGCGCTGGTCGGCATCTCACTCCTGGATTGATCGACTGTCATAGTCACACTGGAATTGATGGAGGTGTCAACGAGTGGACTCAAGCGTGCACTTCTGAAGTACGAGTCAATGATGTCATCGATTCCTCTGATGTTGGCTGGTATCGCGAACTCGCCGGTGGATTGACTTGCGCAAATCAACTGCATGGAAGCGCAAATCCAATCGGCGGGCAGAACAGCGTGGTGAAATTGAAATGGGGATCGCCAGGTGCTGAGTGGCTGGTGTCAACAGCAAAGCCTGGAATCAAATTTGCCCTTGGAGAGAATGTCGTTCGCCCAAATGGGCGATACCCACAGACACGTATGGGAGTCGAGGCATTCATGCGCGATCAATTTCGTGCTGCTGTCGAATATCGCGCTGCCCAAAAAGAATTTGCAACTCGTGTGGATAGCGCTTCTCACATCCCTCCGCGCATCGACCTCGAACTCGAGGCTCTTGCAGAAATTGTCGAAGGCAAGCGAATCATTCATTGTCACGCGTATCGCCAAGATGAAATCCTGATGCTCATTCGCCTCGCTGATGAGTTTGGATTTCGTATCGGAACTTTTCAGCACATTTTGGAGGGATACAAAGTCGCCGATGCAATCGCACGACACGGTGCGGGCGGATCGTGCTTCAGCGATTGGTGGGCATACAAGATGGAAGTGATGGATGCGATTCCGTGGGATGGAGCAATGATGCGTGACCAAGGAGTGTTGATGTCTTTCAATTCAGATTCGAATGAACTTGCTCGACATCTCAATACTGAAGCGGCAAAGGCTGTGAAGTATGGAAATCTGCCACCAACAAACGCGCTTGAATTTGTCACAATCAACCCTGCAAAGCAACTTGGCATCGGTGATCGAACTGGAAGTATTGAACAGGGGAAAGATGCCGATCTCGTTTTATGGTCTGGCGATCCGCTCAGCCCATTCGCCTTCTGCGAACAAACTTGGGTCGAAGGGACAAAGCGATTTGATCGCATTAATGATCTCGCAGCGCGAGCGCCACGCGAAACACTTCGTCAACAATTGATTGTTTCTGCAGCACAATTAAAAGGCAAGCCCGATGAGAAGACTGAAAAGAAAGACACAGATAAAAAACCAAACGAGCAAAGCGATTCCGATGAATCAAAGCCGCACCCAACGCGACTTCGTGAAAGCATGCTTGGTTCGAGAGATACTTACTTGATGGACCTTTGGCGGCGTGGAGTGGACAGTCGATCCGCTCGTCCTGCAGGCGACTGTGGATGTGGAGAAATATCACGATGACACCTCTTCTTTCGGTTTTCATTTCAATTCATCTCAGCGGAATCTTTGCGCAAAGCACGATCGTTCCCGCACCTGCGCAAACCACGCCGATCATCATCGAGCACGCGATCATTCATACGGCCGTCCAAGGTGCTGCGGTCATTCAAGATGGATTTGTGATTTTGGAGAATGGAATGATTGTCTCTTTGGGAACTGGAGCGCCAGTTGGATCAAAGGGCGAAGCGCCTCCGACCAACGCACAGCGCATCAACGCAACTGGAATGCACCTGACGCCTGGATTTATTTCCAGCGCGACAACTCTTGGATTGATCGAGACCCAACAAGTGCGAGCGACTGATGACCGCACTGAATTTGGTCCATTCCATCCAGAAGTTGCTGCGTGGCTTTCGGTCAATCCTGATAGCAACTTAATTCCAGTCGCTCGGCTTGGTGGCGTGTTGCTTGCTTTGGTTTTTCCACAAGGTGGAAATGTCAGTGGCGAAGCAAGTTTGATTCGATTGAACGGTTGGACAACCGATGATCTTGCTGTCGTACCTGATGCTGGAACAGTTCTTCAATGGCCATCAACCGAGCCCGCGCCTCGTTGGTTCACCGCAAAGAATGCGCAAGAACAAGAAAAGCAACGCCGCATCACCCTTCGTGCCTTTGATGATTTCTTCGACGCGGCTTTGGCATATTCGAAAGCACGCACTGACGACCCTAAGTTGTCGGTTGATTTACGCTTTGAACGATTGCGGGATGTGCTTGATGGATCTCGACCACTCTTCATCGAAGCGGCGAGCGCGGGTCAAATCGAATCGGCGATCCTCTGGTCCACAAGACGCGGCATGAAGCCGATTATTGTTGGAGGGAAAGGCGCGCCTGCTGTCGTTGACTTATTGCTTGCTCATAAGGTTCCAGTCATCGTGCAAGGAGTTCTCAGTTTGCCGCGATTTGCACACGAGGACTATGACTCTGCATACACACTGCCCGCCCGCTTGGCGACGAAAGGAATCGATGTTGCAATCGCTACAGGAGACGAACCTTCGAATGATCGCAATCTTGTTCATCACGCTGCAATGGCTGCGTCATTTGGCATGCCGCGTGAAGATGCGCTTGCGGCGATCACCCGAGTTCCAGCGCAGTTGTGCGGAGTCGGTGATCGATATGGCGTGATTGTTGTCGGTCACAGCGCAACCTTACTGTTGCACGACGGCGACCCACTCGAGATCAAGTCCAGTGTTCGCGGTGCGTGGCTCGATGGACGAAGCATCGAACTCACAAGCCATCAAACGGAACTCAAAGCGAAGTACGAAAAAAAGTACGCGCCGAGAAGTAGCGCATCAGCTACTTCAGATTCAACGCCCGCAAAATCCCCCGCTCCATAATTGGTTTGCCGTCGATCGAAGTCCACGTCACCTTGATTGGGACTCCACCTTCGGGGGCATGCGCCAATATTGGGTCGAATGGAATGTTGACTTGATACATACGAGTTGTTCGATTCCAAACACTTTCGTTGATTTTCAGATTGTTCAAATCAAACGCTCTTTCCAAACTGGCTTGATCGGGAATCGTTAAATTGATTTCTAGCAATCCCGTCGCACGCGTGGCTTGACCATCACGGTCATCAAATTCCACACAAACGATTGCGCCTGGAACTTGTCCTTCTGGACTAGATTCCAATCGACTTAACAAATGGATCTGAAAGGTCTCCGGTCCATATGGAAAATCAACACTACCTTTTGTCGTATGTTGGGGGACAAAGTCACAACCAACCAACAAGGTCATGCATGTACTCACGAGAGAGAGGCGGCGAAACATATTCACGAATAGTACGGGTACTCTTTATTCATGCTGAGGACCTCCTTAACCATTCTTGTCTCTTTTTCATTTCTTTGCGCATGCGCCTCGGAACAGTCGGTGGAATCTGAAATCGGTGGTGATGTTCCTGTTGATGCCGCTCCCGCGACAAATGAAGAACCAGTATTAACCGATGCGCCTGCTGCAACCGATGTGCCTGCTGCAAGTGATGCGCCTGTTGTTGCGCAAGAACCAGCACCCATTGTTACACCTGAACCCGCGCCCATTATTGCACCTGAACCCGCACCTGTTGTTGCGCCAGAACCAGCACCAGCACCAGTTGCTGCAGAACCAATTCCCGCAATCGTTCCACTCGACCCAGTCGCACCAGCCGCTGCGGTCATTCCAGAACCTCGATTCGATGTCGAATTTATTGGTGAAGAAATTTTTGTTTCAATCAATGGTCAGCGTGTCGCGAAAGAACATCTCCGACGCACAAGCGACTCAATGGAAATCATCAGTTCAACCGGACAAGTTCTGCAAACGATTCCAATTCCTCAACCAAAAGAGCATCCGCCCGTGATGATCGGCGTGCGCTTTGAAACCACTGGAAAAGCACTAACAAAACATCTTGGTTCTGATGTTTCCAATTGCGCACTCGTTGTTGCCGTGATGGAAAATGGTCCTGGATATATGGCTGGAATCGAAGATTTTGATCTTGTCACAGCGGTCGATGGAAAAACGCCAGCAACACCAGAGGCGATTCGCGATCGACTGAAATTGATGACCCCAGGCGATTCCATTGTGCTGACAATTCGCCGCGGAACAATCATCAAGGATTATTCGCTTGTATCAAAGGCGTGGAAGCATGTTCCACTTCCCGCGGAGCTTCAAACACCACCAATCACTCGCAAGTCGTCGCCAATCTTGCAAGGAACACCAAACATGCCATCGAATTCAAATTCAAACGGCAGACCCGCGGCCGCTCCCCAGCAGACCGTAGCGCCAAATTCGTAAAATTCGTAAAACTTAAAGAGTTTCAACAAGCGAATACTGATCGAGATTCAACACGGTGGTCTCGCCATCATCAAGACGCATTTCAAGTCGATCAAGCCATAAGCGATCGTCCTTGCTATGCGCGAACCAAGAACCTGTCGTGGCTTGGCGCCATCTCTGAACCGTTCCCTCAATGGTGGTTGTCCACGCACCATCTGGTGTCGGCAATTGTTGGGTCACCTTGATTCGGGTACCTGGCTCGATTGGAACACTCTTGAACATGCGTGGAGTATAGGGGCTGTCACCTGGAGATCGATCCTTTTCGGTTCAGAGTGGCTCTGGACCAACCACCGCGAGCGCACATTCGTCGATCCGTTGGGGAGCAAGCGCTTGCGCAGCGTGATCATTTACTTGTTGAAGCGTCAATCGATCAACGGTGGCAACAACCTCGGCAAGCGTCCGCACATGACCGCGTCGAAAGATATCGCCAGCGAGAGCGGCCGCGCGCGCCATCGTACTTTCGCCGCCCATCACAATTCCACTCTTCAATCCAATGATTGCACGAGTGAATTCGCCCGCGGTCACCCCTTGCGCCATTCGTCCCAACTCTGTGCGAATGCACGCCAATGTCTCACTTGCACGTTCAGGAGTGCTGCCGGCATAAATAGTTGAAAGCCCACGGTCGCGCCCGCATCCATAATTCATCCCGACTGAATAGCAAAGTCCGCGCTTTTCGCGCACTTCGGAAAAGAGACGATTCGACATTCCGCCACCGCCCAAAACTCGAACCATCAAACGATGCGGAAGGCTGGCATCATCCGCCTCGCGCGGACTTGGCAGCGCCAAACACATATGAGTTTGCGACGAGACTTGTTTTTCATAGATCGAACCGCGCGAAGCAGATGTGGTCTCTTTCGGTTCAACCGATACTCCGCGCCATCCCTCGAGCAACCTCTCCATTAAATCTCGAATCTTCGTTGGATCAATTGCTCCAGCAATTCCCATGATGCTGCCCGTCGGACGACATCGTCTCTTCCAAGATGCGTGAAGGCTCTCAGGCGTGAGCGCATTCAGACCTTCGACCGAGCCATATCCATGCTGATTGAATGGAGCAGGAATTGCAATCTCGTTGATCTTGATACTCACAAAATGTTGTGGATCATCCGTGAGCGATCCGAGTGATTGCAAGGCAAGTTCTCGACTCGCTTCAAGGGCATCTGCTTCGATGCGTGGTCTCAAATACATATCGCAAAGCAATTGAAGAGTCTCTTCAGTCTGTGCGGCCATACAAGTCGCAGAGACCGTTATGGCATATCCCGAACTGGAAGTTGCGCGTTGAACACCCAATCGATCCAGCGCGTCGCTGAATTCTCGACTCGTGCGATCACCTGCGCCTCGCAGAATGATTTCAGAAAGAACGTTTGATTCACCTGCTCCAAGATCTCCTGTTGGGTCGCCGGCCGAACCCACGGGTACGGTCCACACGATTGTGGCGGTTGTTGCGCCTTCGATTGGCTCAATCGCCAACTTCATTCCGCCTGCAACTGTAAAGACTTCGATGTTCTGCTTTTTCAATGTTTTGCCTTCATAAACTGAGAAAACCAATCATCCAAACCATATATTCCTGGAGGTTGTTTTGCGATCCAAATCGCAAGTCGAATTGCTCCAAGAGCAAATAAATCGCGATCCTCTGCATGATGTCGAAGTGTCAGGACTTCGCCTGGTCCAGCAAACACAACTTCATGATCACCGATCACATCACCTTCGCGAACCGACTTTATCTCATTCAATGGGAATGGTGTGCCTTGACCCTTTGCAACAGAGTCCGCCAACGCAAGCGCGGTTCCAGATGGTTGATCACGCTTTTGAGTGTGGTGAACTTCTGAAATCGATATATGGAAGTCCGCAGACAACAATCGCGTTGCTTCCTTGGCAAGATGACGCATGACCGCAACGCCAATAGATGTATTAGGGGCAATCAAAACCGGAATTTGATCCGAAGATGATCGCAAGACCTCGCGGGTGGAATCCGTGATACCCGTTGTGCCAATCAAGAGAGGACATCGAGCGCGCAATGCCAAATTGATGGCAATCTGAGTCCCAGCATCACTCGAAAAGTCGATCACGACATCGAAGTTGGATGAAGTGGCATCAAGTGGTGCATCAAGACTGTTTCGAGCGGTCACAATTGCCGTTCCATTGGACTCAAGACACGCTCGATCGATGCGTTGTCCCATGCGCCCAGATGCCCCATTGAGACAGACTCGCAGAGGGATGATTTGACAGGTGAAATTTGATTTTGCAAGCATCATGTCAAGTTCTGTTCTTGATTTGTCGATAACATAACTGACTGTTACTGAGTGGGCGTCTTAGTTACGCTGACGTTCACTCTCTCCGACGCACAAGCGTAACTAAAGGAAGCCACACCATGGCAAAGAAGAAAGCTGCTAAGAAGGCTGCGAAGAAGGCTAAGAAGAGCCGGTAATTCGTAGTGACTGAATGATTTGTACCGAAAGCCGGCATCACGCCGGCTTTCGGTGCGTTAAGGACCAAATTTTTCCGCTATTTGATAGTATTTTTCGACTATGCCACACATCATTGCTGAACCTTGTATCGGAACAAAAGATTCTTCGTGTATCGAAGTGTGTCCCGTTGATTGCATTCATCCAACAAAAAAAGGTGAGCATCACGAGAAGGTTGATCAGCTTTATATTGATCCAGAAACTTGTATCGATTGTGGTTTGTGTGTTGATGAGTGTCCTGTGCAAGCAATTTTCCCAAAAGACGATTTGCCTGCCGAATGGCACAAGTACATCGAAATCAATGCAAACTGGTTCAAAAAAGAAAAAATCTGAAAATTTTTTTTGACCTCTAAAACTGACCCAAAATCAGTTCCTGAAGTGGTTCAAATTGTGTGGATGAGTCAGGCCTAACACCCCACTACGAATCGCTCAATCTGAATCCACAGAAGGCCTGTTGACCCCGCTAATTGAATCTGGCTTTTCGGTCCAATCCTGGCTCTTGCCACCCAAATTCAACTCGGATTGCATCGTCTTACGGTATCCCAACTTACGAACGACCTCGAGGACATCCGTCCAGCTCGGAAACGTCTTGTGATTCACTCTCTTGAAGACATCGATCGCCAGCAGGAAGGTGTATTGCTCACGAGACATCTCCCCTTCCTCGGCAGACTTCACAAAATCTGTCAGTCGTCGGCCCGGGCCACGGCGGCGTTCAAGATTCGAAGGGCTCGCAGGAGAAACATCGCGGCGATCTACCCCAAGTCGGCGATCAACAACCGAGCCATCTCGATCGGATGATTGTTCTTCTGAATTGCTATCACTTGGTGTTTTCTTGGTCATTATGGCGAG
>CAMDEL010000026.1 GCA_945896765.1 Singulisphaera sp. GP187 | reverse complement strand
GGGAGGCTTCCAGTTCCAGCGTTGGCAACCACAAATGCCCCATTCACATCGGCGTAGGTCGTCGTCGTTCCGTCGCTGATCGCAGCATAAGGAAGTGCTGCAGGAAATTCATTTCCGCACGCATCCGCAGCCCATCCAACAGTCGCAAGTCCTTTGACTGTTCCTGTGATGTCGAGAGTGCAAATCTGATCTTCTTCAAAGAGAATTTTGCCCGTGGTCGCTTCTGCAACATAAAGCATCTTGGAATACCCAACCCCAGGAACTCCGCGCTCGACAATAAAGCTGACCGCAAGAGTTGGAGTCGATGGACTGTCATCCACGCCTGCGAAGATCACAAGCTGTGAATCGGTTGGTTCGGCAATCGCAGCAAGACGAATTGCTTGGCTTGACCACACTGCGCGATCGAAACTTCCCAATGTTGGACGAGCTGCAAGTGTCGCAGGAAACGTGCCGAGATTTCGCAGTTCAGATGATGCAAGAACAAGTGGAAAACCAGGCTCGTTGCGCATCAGCAATTTGAGCGCGCTGCGAAAAACTGGAATGCCTTCGACCACCTGCGAATATCCCAGCAGTGTGAAGCGGAATGATTCGGTTGCTTCGTCCCAGTACACATCGACCGAGTGAATCGCATCTGGAAATGCGCCGAAGGGGAGCAAGTCATTTGATCGAACTCCAAGCGCATCGGCGTGATCGCGGATGAATGCGTTGGCACTTTGGTCTGGAGACTTGCCGTGAGAAAATGCTTGTCCATAGACACGAGTAATTCGATCACCTCGTTCGAAGAAGTCAGCGCCAGGATTTGCATTGAAAAAATCAACGCGTCCTTTGGCGACATCGATCACTTGCGTCGGTAATTTTCCTGCGCCCATTCCTTGCATGGGGACACGCGCTTGGGCGGCGCCATCAACTGCAAAGAAAGCCAATGTTGTTGCGGCGAAGAGGATTCCGACGTGGGTTCGTGTCATCATTTTTGGGGGCTCAATTGTTTTTGTGAAACGGGACTTGGAAAAAGATGCATACACAAAATGAATTCGGGTCGAACCAAGAAACAACCCCATTGGCGCGACGAACTCTCAATTTATACGCTCAAAGTGCGTGTGGTTGCTCACAATTATGACCCAATTTTCGATTTTGGCAAATCGGCGAAAGCTTTTATTGAAAATCATCCCGTCCAACCTGCGAGCAAGAGGGTCAAGTCCGTGCCATCGGTGTTTCCATCATTGTTGATGTCACCGCCGCTTGAACCCCAAGCACCAAGGAGGATCGCCATGTCGATGCCGTTGACTAAAGTGTCTTGGTTGAGATCCGCCGGCACAAATGGCGGGGTGCAATTGAGAGCAGAGACTTGAAAGTCATCAACGCCAGCTTCGACAGTAGATCCGGTACCCAAATCTCTGGCGACGAATCGGACGCGCATCGTGGCGGTTGGCGTCACAAAGCTTGAGACGAGGAAACTTTTCGAAACCCAAGCATTCGCATTTTCTGTCACGAGTTCCAGAGAAACCCATGTCACGCCATTGTCGTTCGAGATATCGATTGGCATCGAATCCGCATTTGGGGAGCTACCTTTGTCGTTGGAATACCAGCGCCAATAACTCAATCGCACACCTTCACCTATTGCGCTGAATGTGGGTGAGGTTAATGTTGTAGCGCCACCGTCAACATCTGCTGCTCCGTTGGTTCCTCCGACCACTCCTTGTCCTGTCACATAGCACAAGGTTCCCGCGACAGTGTGATCGTCTTCAGGTTGTGCAATCGTTGCAACAGGATTGACGCGTGTCCAGAGTCCAGGTGCTGTGGCAGTATCTCCAGTTGCTCCAATAGTCCACGCTCCAGCACTTTCGAAGGTGTCAGATGAGAGAATTGTCTCACCAAATGCGCCAGTCGTCGTATTGAAAGAAGTCGGAGCATTCGCAGGGCTCGTGACGATCACATTGTTTGTCGTCTTCGCTTCGAAATAATAATTCACAGGTGTTCCGCATGCACTCATCGGAACTTGCGCGGTATAGACATTCGTAGATGTCTGTGTCATCGCAACACTCTGGAAGGCAGAGGTTCCAGTTCGCCAATACAACTTGCCAGTGTTTGGTTGAGGCTGACCGCTGAGAGCTGAGACTTGCACCACGATTGGAAGATTTGCATTTGGTGTTGCAAAGGTTGGAATGCCGTTTGGAGTTGAGATGTTCAGAGGCACAACCGCTGGTCCTGGAAGTCCGTGCAGCGTAAATCCATCGTTGATTTGGCTGAAATGCGGCGTTCCATCATTAATGTTTCCGTTGTTGTCATCAAGCGTCAAGAAATCGACGGTGATATCGCCTGCAATCGTCGTACCAGTATGCAGCAAGACCGAGTTGACCGCCATATTTCGGATGAGTGTTTTATATGTCGTGGGATCGCTGACTTGCAAATTATATCTTGTACTCCACACGCAACCAGAAAGCAGTTGACCGCATGCGTGAATTTCGCTTCCGCATGTCGAGCAACCTGCAAGATCAAAGATGCAATTATTCAGCGCATTGCGAATGCCGGTTGTACAAGTACTAAACCCAACTCCAAGCGCTGAAGTCTCACTGATGAGTGCTCCTATCACATCTCCCATTCCTTCGCCGTACGCACCTTGGCCACTTCCGCCAGTCGCGACAACATGGTGGCCGAATTCATGGTGCACCACTGTGGAAAATGAAGTGTTATTGCATCCGCCACCAGAGGAATAAAAATTGATTGATGGTCCGTTGTAAAACGCATTGCATGTCCCGGCCACACCGACATTGATCTGCAAAGCGGTCGCGCCCTGCTGGCCTGCGATGACCGGATAGTTTGGATTGGCTGCCATCACGTAATCTCGAACAACGTTGGCGTGGATGTATGCGTTGACTTCCGCGCGTTCGAATTCGGAAGTATTTGCGCTGTTGTGCACGAAGGCTGCAGTTCCGCCGCTGGCAACAGTCTGGGAAAGTGTTGATTCGGTCGCAGCGATGTCGTCGACCTTGAAATATTTTCCGCCCACAAACATATTTGATGTCAGGTTGAGACTTCCAGTTCCAGCGTTGGCAACCACAAATGCGCCATTCACATCGGCGTATGAAGTTGCAGTCCCGCCGGTGACCGCAGCGTATGGAAGTGGTGTGGGGACTTCATTTCCGCACGCATCCGCAGCCCATCCAACAGTCGCAAGTCCTTTGACTGTTCCTGTGATGTCGAGATTGCAAATCTGATCTTCTTCAAAGAGAAGTTTGCCCGTGGTCGCTTCTGCAACATAGAGCATCTTGGAATATCCAACTCCAGGAACGCCACGCTCGACAATAAAGCTGACCGCAAGAGTTGGAGTCGATGGACTGTCATCCACGCCTGCGAAGATCACAAGCTGTGAATCGGTTGGTTCGGCAATCGCAGCAAAACGAATTGCTTGGCTTGACCACACTGCGCGATCGAAACTGCCCAATGTTGGCCGAGCTGCAAGTGTTGCAGGAAACGCGCCGAGATTTCTCAGTTCAGATGATGCAAGAACAAGTGGAAAACCAGGCTCGTTGCGCATCAGCAATTTGAGCGCACTTCGAAAGACTGGAATGCCTTCAACTACCTGCGAATATCCCAGCAGTGTGAAGCGGAATGATTCGGTTGCTTCATCCCAGTACACATCGACCGAGTGAACCGCATCTGGAAACGCGCCGAAGGGAAGCAAGTCACTTGATCGAACTCCAAGCGCATCGGCGTGATCGCGAATGAATGCGCTGGCACTTTGGTCAGGAGATTTGCCGTGAGAAAATGCTTGACCATAGACACGCGTGATTCGCTCGCCTCGTTCGAAGAAATCACTGCCAGGATTCGCATTGAAAAAATCAACGCGCCCTTTGGCGACATCGATCACTTGCGTTGGTAATTTTCCTGCGCCCATTCCTTGCATGGGAAGGCGCGCTTGGGCGGCGCCATCAACTGCAAAGAAAGCCAATGTTGTTGCGGCGAAGAGGATTCCGACGTGGGTTCGTGTCATCATTTTTGAGGGGCTCGTTTTATATTTTTAAAACGCTAAACTTATGGCTCAAGAATTTTCAAGAAATCGAAGATTCTTGCCTGCCCTAAAATAATGGGGACAAGCTCTGAAAAATCATTACGTACAATCTGGCACAGACTTCTCAATAACTATGCCACAATTGTCAATCTTTGCAAATTGAATTGAGAACTCCCCTATGTTTTGCATAAGCAACACGAAGTATCTGTAACAAAAGCGCATTTATGGCGAAAAAAGCGGAAAAACCTTCAGCAGACAGCCCGACGATCGAGAATCGCAAGGCCTTTCATGATTTCTCCATTGGAGAAACTATCGAATGTGGCATGGAGCTGGTCGGAACCGAGGTCAAATCTGTTCGAGGTTCGCAGGTCAGTCTCGCTGAGGGTTGGGTGATGGCGGAGTTTTCCCCGCTTCGTCTGAACTTGCATGGAGTTCATATTGCGGAATATCCACCGGCTGGCAGTGATCGACAACATGTTCCGCTGAGGATCCGAAGGCTGCTTGCCAAACGACGAGAAATTGAAAAGTTGGCGGGGCTGATGCAGGCCAAAGGTGTTTCGATCGTCCCGCTGAAAATATATTTCAAGAATGGTTTTGCAAAATTGCTTGTCGGAGTTGGGACTGGAAAAACAAAGTCCGACAAACGTCAGTCGATTTCTAAGCGTGAGAGTCAGCGAGAGATCGACCGAGCGTTGCATCGTCGTCGCCCGTGATTGCGGAACTCGTTTTTATATGGGCTTGGATTTATGTGCTTGGACTTATGGGCTTGGTACAGGAATGCATCGACCATTGTCTGCATCGCGCGTTCCGTTCAAGCAATCCGAGATCACATTCGCAACAAATTCGGGAGAGAGAGTTCGACCGTGCGGCAGAACTTTTTCGCTGAAATTTGAACGAAGCATTGGAGTTTCGACAGCGCCAAGATTGACGCCAAAAACTTTGACTCCAATGCCTAGCCCCTCTTTCGCAGCACTTCTTGTCATGGAATCAAGCGCACTTTTTGATGCGGCGTATGCGAAAAAGCCAGCGAATGGATCGGTTGTTCCCATCGTTGATACGTTGACAATGCGCCCAGATTTCTGGGTCTTGAAGTGAGGCCAACAACGGATGATGAGGTGCGCAGGCCCGATCGCATTCACGGAGAATGTGTCGCGAAGAATGTCATCAGTCGTTCTGTCGATCGGTGAGAGTGGTGCGACGCCTGCACAATTGACAAGATTGTCGATGCGTCCCCAGCGAGCGATAACGTCATCAACAAGAGTTGCTGCAGAAGGTTCGTCACGCAAATCAGTCGGATGAATCATCAATCCTGGTGATGCGGAGCATTGACTTGCGGTCTCTTCAAGTTTCGATCGTGTGCGACCAGCGAGGGCAATGTGATGGCCTTGTGCAGCCAGCGCAATTGCCAGCGACCGACCAACGCCACTGCCTGCCCCAGTAATGATTGTGATTGGTTGATTCATGGCGCCTGCTAGGTGATCAATCTCATGACATCGTTATAAAATGTCACTGCGAAGAGAGCGCCGACGAGGACCAATCCGGCCAGCATCGCGCCATTTTGAAAACTCGGACTTGGCGGTTTTCCCCGTAGTTTCTCATAGATTAAGAAAACCATCAGTCCTCCATCTGCAATGGGGATCGGCAGGAAATTGATGACCGCCAAGTTGACGCTGATCATGGCAAGGAAAAAGATCAGATATGTCATGCCTCTATCAGCGATGCGTGTTCCAATGTGCACGATGCCAACTGGACCACGCAGTTGCGAGACGCCGACTGTGCCACGAAAGAGTCGGTCGAGAGTCAGGTAGGTCATCATCACCATCTTGCGTGTTTCTGTGAATCCCATCGCAATCGCACGCAGTGGATTTCCGCCGGCAGAAAGAACAACATCAGCGGGCATAAACCATTCTGGGCCCAGAGCTGGTCGCCAACGAAGTGTTGCAAGTGAATTGCGAGTCGTGGAATCGAGTTGAATCATTCGCTCTTCCGCAGCGGCATTGGGAGTTGGCGGAGTTGTCTTGATTGAGAGTTGAGAGAGGCCTAAGTTCTGACTGAGCGCGCCACGCACAACTCGGAAAAGATCGTTCCAATCTCCAATCGTTTGTCCATTGATCGCATTGATGCGTGTCAGTGGCATCAGATCGAGTGCAGCAACGCTAGTCGGAACTCCAGGCGGAGGACCGACGACAGCGAATGGACGAGCGATGATCGGAGTCTCCCACGCATTGGCGATTTCTACGCCAAGTTTCCCATCTCGTCCGACGATGGGCGCACAATCAATTTCTTGCCCTTTTCGAAGCACGCGCAAATTGATCTTTTTCCCAGCGTGTTCTTGCACCGCGAGTCGAAACTCCATTTGGCGAGGGCCCGCGATATCGGCGGCGCGAAGAATGACATCATCATCCATCAGAATTCCGTTTGCGCCCGAGGTTGCTGGAACGCGCCCAATTCGAACGAGTGGTGTCAACCCGAAGATTCCCTGTTCAAAGTCAATAAAAGCTTGTGGCGGTTTTTCGGTGTACTCAAGAATTTGCCAGACTGGTACGCAGTTGATCGCAATGTCACTCTCGCCGCCGTCGACGAACGACCATCGGGTGGCGATGGGTTGCCCTTTTGATTTCAATGATGCGTCATCGAGTGCTGTATATGTCGTTGCCGGATTTCCATCCACCATTAAGAGAGTGCCACCGCGAAAATTTTTGTCAAAGGATTCGCGATCGGGAGCGGTCCCATTTGGACCGCTGAGATTTGCTGCGGTGATTCCCCACGCGTTCTTCCCAGACATCGCATCTGGAGCGTGATTCCAAAATCCTGCGCGGTTGAAAACGCCATACAGAAAGGGGATCACTTGGGAATCCGTCATCAGTCGCGTGCTCGCTGCAGGTGCAATGCCGATAGACATCATTCCTGCCGCTTCGCTGTGTTTGGGAGTGACATTCAGTTGAATCGTTTGTGCCTGCGAGCCAGCAGTTCGCTCGATTGTCATACGCAGTGCTTCGTTGGGCTTGCCCATTGCTGCAGCAATTTGCAGATCTGCAAATGTCGAGATCGAAGCACCATCAATAGCGATAATGCGATCACCAGCTTGAATGCCTGCATTTGCAGCAGGATCTGCAGGCATGACTGCGCCGACAATGGGAGCTTCGAATCGAACGCCAATCATGAAAGCCAAGACAAACATTGCGATCGCCAAGAAAATATTGCAGGTGACTCCTGCCGAAACAATAATCATGCGCTTCCAGATTGGGGTGCGGTTGTATGAACGCGGGTCGACACTCGCAGCAGTGGGATCAAGATCATCTTGTCCGAGCATTCGCACGAAGCCACCGAGCGGTAAAGCGCGAAGTGAATATTCCGTCTCGCCGATTTGTAAATTTTTCAGCTCGCTGTCAGTCAGTTGCATCGCTCGCTTGCCAGTGCGCGCATGAATTGTTGGCTCGGTCGATCCGAATCGAATTCCAATTCCCTGGCGATATGCAAGGATCACGGGTCCCATGCCGACGGCGAATCCATCAACACGTACGCCTGCCCACTTTGCCGCTGCGAAATGTCCAAATTCGTGGATCGCTACCAGAATTCCAAACCCAAGGAGGACCAACAATATGTTTGCGCCAGTGCCAAGAATTTCCATTGATCGAAGGGTAGACGAGGAAAGTCAAATTGGCAGGAATCCCATTCAGAAACCCGATTCAGAAACCCAATCCAGAAATCAGTGAATGGAAGCGTTCGTCGAAGAAATTCGTTTCAGCGGACTGGTGCGGCGGAATGCAGTTTTTGTGCAACCCACTTTCGAGCCTGAGAATCTGCAGCGAAAACCGCAGCAAGGTCAGGCACGGGAGTTGGCGTAATTGCATCAAGCGCCCCAGAAACAAGCAGTGGAATTTCGCCAAATCGAATTCGACCAGCGACAAAGGCCTCGACTGCCGCTTCGTTTGCGCCATTCAAGATCGCACCCGATGAACCGCCAGCTCGAATTGCGTTCCATGCCAATTTGACTGCAGGAAATCGATCGTGATCAACTGGTTCGAATTCCAAACCACGGAGATTTTTCCAGTCGAGTGGCGTTGCGGATCTTGGCGCGCGCATCGGCCAAGTCATTGCAAGTTGAATCGGAAGCTTCATGTCTGGCGGCGAGAGTTGAGCGATCACGCTTCCGTCGATGAACTCGACAAATGAATGCACGACCGATTGTGGATGAATGATGACATCGATACGTTCTGCGGAAAGATCAAAGAGCCAGTGCGCCTCGATCATCTCGAGTGCTTTATTCATCATCGACGCACTATCGATGGTTACTTTCTGCCCCATCGACCATGTTGGATGTTTCAACGCATCAGCAAGAGTTGCGCAAGCCATTGTCTCGCGAGTGGCTCTGCGAAATGGTCCGCCGCTGGCGGTTAAGACAATTCGTTCGACTTCAGTGGATTGGTCGCCAGACCGGAGGCATTGCAAGATGGCACTGTGCTCGCTGTCGACTGGCAGAATTGAAACACCGTTTCTGCGTGCGGCTTCGGTCACGATCGCACCAGCTGCGACGAGTGTCTCTTTGTTTGCAAGTGCGATATCGCATCCTGCTTCAATTGCAGCCAAAATTGGCGCAATTCCTGCAGCGCCAACCATTGCCCCCATCACCAAATCTCCGCGACGAGCATGCGCTTTGATCAAATCGAGCGCGGCATCTTTGCCGCGATAGATCTCGATGGAAGGGGCCACATTCAGCGCGCAACTTTCGTCGGCCAATGCAATCGCAGTTGCGCCAGTCTCTAGGGCTTGCTGAATGAGTCGATCTGCGTTCGTCCCGGCAGCGAGTCCGATGATGTCGAAATGCACATCTGCATGAGCAGCAAGATGCTTCGCGACGATCAGCGTATTTTCGCCAATCGAACCAGTCGAACCGAGAATGATGAGTCTTCTACGAATGGGCATTGAATAAAAAGCCTTGCAATAAAATTAATTTTTACTCTTTTCGTCCCTTCGCCTTTGACTTCTCGAATGGAGAAATCAAACGCATCGCGGCGCCATAAAGTGATCGGCGCTTCGGTTTTGCTGGCGCCTCTGCAGTCGGCGTTGGAGCCGGAGCTGCCGCAGGTGTTGGGGGAGGGGGAGGTGTTGGGGCTGGAGCAGGAGTCGGCGTGTCTGAACGCTGATCAATCTTGAGCGGTTGTCTATCGCGCTGAGAAGAAGATCCGTGAGATGCGCCGCCACCCTGCGATCCACCCTGCGATCGCGAGCCACCACGATTGTCATTGCGCCCACCACGATTGCCTCCGCCACTGTTTCCGCCACCGCCGCCGCCGCGTCGACTTCCGCCACGTCGTCCTCGGCCAGAGCGTCCGCCGCCGTCGTTGCGATTTGGTCCGCGATCGTCGCGTCCGCCAGATGTTGATGAATCTCGCTGACCATCTTGATGTTGACCATCTTGTTGCTGGCCATCTTGCAGCGAATCTGCGGATTGAGCATCTTCATTCCCAGAAGCATTGCCATCAGATTCAGGTTCAGAATCATTGCCACGATCAACTTCTGGATAGAGCGTTTGTGCGCGAGCGATCAGTTCTGGAGGCAACATGAAAGTCTCGAGAGTGAGAAGCGCTGCAGTTTCGACATCGCAATCTGCGCGAAGTCGAGTGAGCAATTCTTCGACTGTTGTGTCCAGAACACCAGCGACTCGATTTGTCTCGAATGCAGATCGTTCTTGCACCATATCCATGATCGATCCAACTGTGCGTCTTCCGCGCCCGCGTCGTCGGCGATTCGATCGTTGACCGCGACTTTCGCCACTTTCATTTCGATTCGAGTTTGATCCTGAACTTGCATTCGATCTGTTCCCTCCATTTGGAGTCCGATCGCCAGATGGCGCAGATTTTTGTTCGTCTGTTCTTCCGCCACGTCCGCCGCGTCCACCACGAGTGTCGCGTCCACCGCGGCCTGCTCCTTGCCGACTCTCTCCTTGCCGACTATCTCCCGAGCGACTGGATCGACTTGATCCAGATTGTTCCTCGCGTTCGGCCATCGAATCGCGAACAGAAACTTCGTTATCAAGAACTTCTGGCAGATCCTCGAATCCACCAGCAAGCGCAATCGCCGTTGCATCAGCAGGAGCGGGGCGCCGCTTTCGTCGTCTTCGACGCGCGAGCGCTTCGCTTGGTGTCAATTCGACTTCTTCTGCTTCGGGCAATTCTTCATGAAGCGTGCCTGCGAGTGGTCCACCGAGTGGTGGCAATCGATCCAATTCGATATCAGAATTATTCTCGTCGTACGCATACATCTCGACGCGATCCGCAGCGAATGCTTCGCTGATTCGCACATCGATGCGCTTGGATGAACGATCTTCCAATTCATGCATCGCTCTTCGGCGGTTTGACATGAACTCTGCGGCAACGCGAACTGAGCACACAATCTCAACACGCTGAATCTTCGCATGACTGAAAAGCAGCGCAACGCGTCGCATCGCATCCGCAGCAACAGCAGCGGGGACGCGAATTTCTCCGCTTCCGCCGCAATGCGTGCAATCTGCGTAATGCATCTTGCGCAAGCTTGGACGCATGCGCTGACGAGTCATCTCGATAATTCCGAATTCACTGATCGGCGCGAAAGAACTCTTTGCACGATCGATCTTCAACAAAGTCGTCAGTCGCTCTTCAATATCACGGCGATGCTTGATCAGTCGCATATCGATGCAATCCACAACAATCAATCCGCCGAGATCGCGCAAACGCAATTGTCTGCAGACTTCTTCGACCGCTTCGGAATTTGTTTGATATGCGTTGGTCTCGGAATCGCGCGCGCTTCGACTGCGACCGCTATTCACGTCGATCGCAACCAGAGCCTCGGTCTGATCGAACACAAGTGCTCCGCCGGAAGGCAACGCAACGGTTCGCGAATGAATCTCGTCAATTTGTCGCTCGATGCCATATGCCTCAAAAATCGGTGCTTTCCCGTTGTAATACATCACTTTCCCAGAAGTCTTGGGTGCGATCACATCTAAGAACATCTTGGCGCGCTCGAAAGCGCCAGGACTGTCGACGATGATCGATTCGACAGTCGAATCAGTGTGGTCGCGAAGCGTGCGTACCAACACATCGCTTTCGGTATAGAGCTCGCATGGAGCGCCAGTCTTGGAACTTCGTTTTTCCATCGCATCCCAGAGTCGCTGCAGATATGCAGCATCGCGCTGCAATTCTGTCTTCGTGCTATCGAAGCCTGCGGTGCGCAGGATGAATCCGAAGCCTTCTGGAAGTTCAAGTGAATCGAGAATCTTGCGCATCTCGCGCCGTTGATCTTCGTCTTCCACTCGTCGCGAGACTCCGACGCGATCCATATCAGGCATCATCACTAACAATCGACCTGGCAAACTGAGATAACTCGTGAGAGTTGGTCCCTTCGATCCGAGACCTTCCTTGATGACTTGAACCAAGATTTCTTGGCCTTTGCGCAGCGCTTGTTGAATGAGCGGTCGTTCACTTCGACCAATCTTCTTGCCAACTTGTTCGGTGCGTTCCTCACCAGGAAAATATTTCGGATGCAGATCGCTGATGTGCAGAAACCCGTTCTGCCCCGAACCGAAATCGATGAATGCGGCTTGGATCGCCCCTTCGACATTCATCACTTTCCCTTTATAGATGCTGCCAACATTGGTCGCAGTTGCTTCGCGTTCGGAGAAGTACGAGTCGAGTCGTTGATTCGCCAAGATTGCGATGCGACATTCGTCGCCTGGCTCATCATTAACCACTAAGGTGACAGTTCGTGTCGGCAACTTTGCCGCACGAGCGCGCGGTTTCGCGCGTGGTCTTGCAGGAGCTGGAGTGCCAGATTCCTCGCCAGAAGCAGAGGGATCTGGCGCATTTGGCGCATCAGGATCGGAATCCCCGTCACTTCCTGGAGTGGATTCATCATCGTGCGCTTCAGCAGTGACTTCGCTGTCAATTTCTTCCTCTGCATCTTCAGCCTCAGCGTCTTCTTCCTCAGCGTCTTCAGTTTCGGCATCTTCAGCTTCAGAGATTTCCAGCGCTTCGTCATCATGAGCGGGATCGTCTTGTGTCTCAGTGTCCTCTTCCTCATCAATAGCATGATCAGCGGCGAGTTCGCGATTTGCCTCGCGCTCGTT